>CAYGQU010000507.1:0-2462 GCA_964352045.1 uncultured Planctomycetaceae bacterium | reverse complement strand
TCCTCATTCGCGACGATCACACCGTAGTTCATTGCACCGAGCCAGCCTGACATGATGATCCCTACGCTTCCCGCATGGAACAAACCCTTTACCTGCTGCGGCAACGCTCGACTGACGGCCAATCCTTCGAATTTCGTGCCGAAGCTCGCACCATTAATGTGCTGAGTGTAATGATTGAACGTGCGAGGAGTCGAAGCCTCGACATGCACTGCTCGCTCGCGAATGTTTGGCAAGTAATTATCGAGCGCGTCGAGCGTCGTTTCGCAGAGGTCTTTTTTGCTTGCTTCGTATTCTTCTTCGGGAAGATCCCAATCTTTCCAATGAGCGTTCGTACTGCTCACGACAAGCTTCTGTGGACGTCCTGCAGGTCGTGTCTCGGGATAGTACAGCGAGTAGGTTCGGCTCGTGATATCTCGCGACAGCAGCTGCTCGGTGTTGAATGTCGGTGCGGTCGATGTGAACAGCAAGTCCGACATCTCTTCTTGATCCATCGGATCATCGGGCTTCAAAGCAATGTAAACCTGGGTGCTCGAATTGTTGACTCGTACTTCTTTCGCTTCGTCGATAAATGATTGATCGAAAGCCTGTTCGCCTGTTAATCGGAAGATGGTCGACATGATGTTCGAGTTCGACACGACAGCATCGCATTTAATTTCACGGCCATTGACCGTAACGCCAGTGACTTTGTTTCCCGTATCGCCATCGCTCTTAACATGAATTTTTTGGCAATCCGACCGGATCGCGATATCGACGCCATTCTTGCGTAGCTCTTTCTCCATTGCGGTGATCAGCGCGTCGGTTCCACCGCGGAACGTAAACACCCCTTTCGACATGAAGTTCGAGAAGACAATGCCGTAGCTGATCGCCGGATCTTCAAGCGTGCTGCCGTTAGCGTAGGTAATCGGTTCCATCAGGAGCCGAATTACGTCTTCTCTTCCAGGGAAGAAACGATCAAACAATTGTCGAGCGGTTGTCTCTTGGTCGTCATAAAAGTTCATTCCCCGAGCGGTATCAAAGAACTCGTTGACCGTTTTCGGATCGAGATTGAACTCTTCGATGAGCAGGCGGGTAAAATCTTCACGTGTGAACGAGGTTTTGAGCGAGAACATCGGATTATCGAACCGCACCCCCGTCAGCTGCACGATTGATTCGGCAATCTCCTTGGTCCAATAACGCCGACAGCTTTTGACCATTCCATAGGGAAACCCATGGAGTGAGATATCAAAAATATGGTGTCCTGGCCGCTTGAACCAAGTCGCCAAACCACCAAGTTTGTAGTGTTGCTCGAGCAGCAGAACTGAGCGACCTTGGCGAGCAAGAATATTTGCCGACGTCAGGCCTGCGAGGCCCGAGCCAATAACGACTACATCGTAATGGTCTTTAATATCTTTGAGATGATCGCGTGCCATGTTCGCTTTGCACCAAGGTATCGAGGGGGAGTTGCCACCAGAAATCACTGACTGAAGGCGAAACTAACGTGATAGTCCCGTATCTTAGCCGATTGGGGGTGTTACGGTAAGTCTTTTAACGGAGTGTATCGGGCCTTAGTATACGATAATTCGTGTGAATTCAGGAAAAAGATGGGCCACGGCACCTATCCGCTTGAGATGGTTTTTTACCACTTCTTCAGATCAAGGTATTGATAACTGACTAGCCATGTTTGGCTTTGCCTAGAATCAAGAAACTTGAATTGGTGAGGCTCCTTTGATTTGCACGAAGCGACTGAGTTGATATGCGCGAAGTGACTGCGTAACCTTTGGCAAACCAATGCCATTGGCCCTGGGCAACGGAACGTGGAATCGTCAAACTAGAGGCGAACTAGCCAAAGAGATTGACAGAAAGCGATATCAGATGCGAAAAATCAAAGCAGAGATAATCGCCATTGGAGATGAACTCACCACAGGACAGCGAGTTGATACTAACACGCAGTGGATTAGCTCGCAGTTAATCGAACTTGGCATCGATGTTATTCGACATACGACCATTGGCGATCAGATGGATGACAATGTCGATGCTTTTCGGAATTCGGCCAAAAGAGCAGAAGTGATTATCGTCACCGGCGGCCTGGGCCCAACAGCCGATGATCTTACCCGTGATGCATTAGCCGTCGCAGCGGGAGTTCCTCTTATTGAAGATGCTCGCTCGCTCGAACGAATCGAGGCTATGTTTCGCAAGAGTGGCCGTGAGATGCCACCGCAGAATCGTCGACAGGCACAGTTCCCCGAGGGAGCCGAGCCAATCGACAACGGGGGTGGTACGGCACCGGGAATTGATTACAGATTTTCAAAGGCTCGTTTTTTTTGTTTGCCAGGAGTCCCGGTTGAAAAACGACAGATGTGGCAAGAGTCGGTTCGACCTGCACTCGAAGCGATGACGGCAGAGCAGGGCGTTACCCGACATTATCTCGTTCGCTGCTTTGGCGTCGGCGAGAGTCGCTTAGAACAAATGCTACCGAATATGAT
>CAYGQU010000506.1:0-2465 GCA_964352045.1 uncultured Planctomycetaceae bacterium | reverse complement strand
ACTATGGGTGAGCTCGATGTTCAACGCGACACCGTTGAAATTCATATTGAAAAAACCTTTGAGCGAGAGCTTCTTTAACCGGTCCCTCACATCATCCGACGGAATAAAACTGATGGGAAGCAATTCGTTCGTCAGGATATCGCCAGTGTTCGGAGAGAATAATTTCGCAAAGTAAAGAAAGAGCACTTGCGACTCGGAAGAGGGCCCTATGTGTTTAAAAGATTTGATTCTCCCATCGCTAAGGAAGCCGAGTTTGCTCATCAGGTTTAGGTATTTGGTCGAAAGTGTCTCGACAGTATTTTCCGACCAGTCAATTTCCAGCGATCTGTTTTGCTTAAGCAGTTCTTTGAGATAGCCGGCAATATCATCTTTGGAAATGCTCGCGCGGCCCGAGAAGTAATTCTTCGCAAAAAGACGCGAGGATAGCTCTCTGAATAGCCGGTTGTTTAGAGCGAACTGCCAACAAAGAACCAACTTCTTGTCCCGGACCGGTACTGGTGCGGAAAAGATCCGATGAATAATGGCTTCATGTTCTTTGGACTTGAACTGCAAGAATGCCTTCCGGACCTCTCGCTCAACTCTTGTCCGGCTTTTTTCTGTACGCAAGTTAAATTCGTTCCGTTGTCCGATGAGCTCTCTCAATGAGTCAGAAGGACTGAAATGAGCTTCGATGGCTTTGAATATGGCACTACAATCCCTCAGTCCGCCAATAACATTGATTGCGGTGTCATAGCCGTCTACATCACTTGTTTCATTGAGCTGTGCCATTGACGTTCGTTCTTGGTCCCTTATCGAGGCTTGGGTTTTGTGGCTGATCGCTCAATTTCACTCAGTAATTTCATAATGTCTGACTCAAGATAGAGCCGGTAGTTGTTCACAGGGTGTCGGTGCTCAGAAATTTTTCCCGCTCGCCCCCAATTGCGCAGTGTGTTGTCGCAAACACCAAGCAGCTCAGCAGCATCTTTTATCCGGAGATATTTTGAAGTTGTTGCCATTCTCTAGGGAGCTTTGCGTGCGAAGGGAGTTTCGATCTAAGCTGCTCAAACCTTACCAAATCCTGAATCAAACAGCTAGCCATGCAGTAAGTGTGTAATTGCAAAAGATCACATGCAGGCAACTCTTAGGTACCCAAAGACCCAAGCAGCAAACCATGCTCGTTAATCCCTAGTGAACGTCACTCCTAGGACATGGTCCGCCGCCCTCTGTCCCTTCCCAGCTGCTTGAACAACGAGCTTCTTGTCATCTTCGAGCTTCTTACGCCAACCATCGATGTAGGCAGCTGATTGCTCGATCGTTGGCGGGCTGATACCGGCTGCAGCACAGAGGAAGGCTGAGCCCAACTCGGCTACAAGTTCTTCTTTCGAGTAGTCCGCAGAACCGAACGGTGCCAGCTGCTCGCCAAGCCCACGATTGAGGCGTGACTTATGGCCGGTCGAATGGGCCAACTCGTGGAAGAGCGTTGCGTAATAGAATTCGCGATTCTCGAACCGCTCGGGCGCTGCGATACGAACTGTATCGATGCTAGGCAGATACATCGCGGCAGAACCAGTGTGCATCACGAGAGGACCATCGAGATAACCGCCAATAATGCGATTGGCTTCCTCGATCGGCACGAAGGGTTCACTTTCTTCTTCTGGTCCAACTTGGTCTGGAGTAGATACTCCTTCACACTGCTCTACGTTGAAAACATTGTAGTGCCGAAGAACTGGGATTGTGATATCTTCGCCGCTAGCTTTGTCCTTGGTAGCCGCTTGTTTCCAGAAGATGACGAGCGTTGACTTCTCGCCTTTTTTGACTTTGCCTTGACTCTTAGTGACCTGATTAAACGTAGCCCAGTATTCGGATTCATAGCCGTGGGCCCAGCTCGTCATCGCCAGTAAGAAAACATTGATTCCTCGATAATTCTTGCCTGTAGAGAGGCTCTTGGGCATCCCATCGCCGTTGGACGTACGCTTAATCGGTTGTCGCCATGGGGCCACTCCTTTGTCCAGCAATTCCAAGATTCGATCAGTTACCTCTTGATAAATGTCTCGCCTTGGCTTGTGTCCACTCTTATTCCTATTGCCCCGCGCCACATCACCCTACCCGCAGGGCGGCGTCACTCTTGGCAATCTTCGTGATCGCTTGCATCGTTGCATTCCCTATCTACTCAGTTGCATCTATTTCGACATGCCACACTCAGAAATGTCAGTCAAGTATTATCTTTGGGGTCTGATCTACCGTATGTGACTGGCTTTGCTATTGTCCGTGTGTAAAGTAATTGCTTCCTCTTTCCGATTGAGTTACGCATTCGATGCACCGTGGCGCCCGCGAGCGAACGTTCAAGGGCGGGCCTGCAGTGGGGCCCCATCCCCACTTCACCCGGCCCGTGGGGCAGACCCTTGAGCGACTCACTCTCAGCGGACGCCTAGGGCTTGGCATCGCAAACTCAAACAGAAGGAGATATCAAATGACAAATCAAACTT
>CAYGQU010000505.1:0-2471 GCA_964352045.1 uncultured Planctomycetaceae bacterium | reverse complement strand
CGTCAATAAAAAGCATGACGGAAATCCGCTGGCACTGGCTACTGCCTATTCCTCTGCTGATGACGCTTTGGGTTAATTCCCACGGCGGGGTGATAGCCGGCATGGCGATCTTAACAGCCTACCTCGTGGGTAAGTCGCTTCAAAGACTATTGATGAATGGCCAATCAGCATGGCAATCCGTTGTCGGACTTAACATAGTTCTCGCAACTTCAATTGGTGCTTTATTGGTTAATCCCTATGGTGTAGAGCTTGTGCGTTGGTTTGGCGAATCACTTGGTACACCGCGCCCCGAGATCACTGAATGGGCTCCTGTCTTGCCGGGGAATCCAGTTTTCATACCTTTCATTATCCTTCTCGTAACAACTTTTGTTGCACTCGGTTTATCCCAGCAAAAACGTGACCCCGTTAAGTTAGTCATCCTTGCGCTAGTTGGTTGGCAAGCGGTCGAGCATTTACGGCACATCGCGTTCTTTGCCTTGCTCTGCGGATTTTGGATGCCTCTCCATTGGCAGTCCGTTGCCGATCGTCTGCGAGCTGCGATTCCTGTGCAACCAAGCATGTCGCTCGGCAGTCGGCTACGGGTGGCAATTGTGTTGTTACTTTCTGCTACCGTAGCGATTCAAACAGCTGCCCTCGGCAGTCGACTTAGTTCGTTACCTGTTTACCGATCCATTTATCCTGTTGATGCCGTCCAATGGATGGCTAGCCAATCGTTGTCAGGCAAGCTCGTCGTCTGTTTTAATTGGGCCCAATACGCCATTGCTGCGCTCTCGCCTGAGATGAAAGTCTCTTTCGACGGCCGTTTTCGCACCTGTTATCCACAAGAGATCGTCGATATGAATTTCGACTTCCTCATGGGCGATCTTGGGCCACGGACTCGAAGCGTATCATCAGGCCCAATCGACGGGACGCGTGTGCTAAGTCACAAAAACCCCGACTACTTGTTAGTCGATCGAAAGTATCCCCATGCTGTTAGCATCATGGTAACCGAGGCAAGTAAACCAATCCCCGAATGGTCGCTCATCTACCAAGATGCCGTGGCCCAGGTATGGGGCCGAAGTTCGGTAGTCGATCTTGCTGAATCACCTAGGTACTTGCCTTTGTCGAACCGATTATTATCGGATCATTGGTCGCAAACAAAAGTTGAATGGCCCGCCCTGCCAAGACCCATCAAGCCATTTCAAGCAGACGTTCAAAGTATTGCTAAAAGTAGCGATAGGCAAAAGAGATCGAACCGACCCACCGCTACCAAAATTGACGAAGGTTAACCCCTTCAATTTTAACCAACGAACCTTACTCTTTTAATTCTACCCATGAGCTCCCCATGAGCACGTCACCCACGCAAAACGAAACCAAGCCAATCAATTCGGCGAACGATTCGGTCTTATCGACAGCAACGAAACCGATGCCGAAGACCAAAGCGTTACCTAGTGAAAGCTCGGTTGATCGAATCGAGCAAACGCTTGCCGATGCCGAAGCAGCGCTCGACGAAGCACGGCAACACGGTGACTTACCAGTTCAGGACCTTGTCGGCCAAAATGTACTTCGCCAAGAGAATTTACCCAGCACTAGGCTAAAGGTATCGATCCTCATGCCAGTCTTCAACGAGCGCAACACGATTCGAAAGATTGTCGATCAAGTGCGCGAACAGGCATTGCATACCGAATTACTCATTGTCGATGATTGCAGCACCGATGGTACCCGCGATTTACTAATTGATATCCAACAACAACACGAAGATGTTAAAGTCATCATGCATGGATACAACAAAGGCAAAGGAGCTGCTCTAAAAACCGCTCTTACCCATGCCTGTGGCGATATCGTACTGATCCAAGATGCCGATCTTGAATACAACCCAACCGACTACGCCAAGCTGATCGAACCGATTCAACGAGGTGAAGCTGACGTTGTCTACGGCTCGCGGTTCTTAGAAGGTCGGTTCGAGAACAGCTCGCTAATGCATCGACTGGGCAACCGTACGTTAACCACCTTGTCGAATCTAATGACCGGGCTCCGCCTAACCGATATGGAAACCTGTTATAAAGCGATCCGCCGCGGTGCATTGCGGGGCATCATTCTTCGTGAAAATCGTTTCGGTTTTGAACCCGAAATAACAGCTAAGTTGGCAAGCCAAAAAGCCCGATTCGTCGAAGTACCGATTTCTTACAACGCCCGCGATTGGGATGAGGGAAAGAAAATCGGCATGAAAGATGGCCTTCGAGCGATTTGGTGCATCTTGCGATACGCCTGGATCGCCTAGGGATAGGCCTCAGCCCGATGCCAATCGCGAACCAAATTTGCCTAGTAAAGGTCTAAATAAGGGTGTTTACGCAAAAACTCCCGGCGGCTAAAATGCGGAGCTTGGCAGGTTACCAAGAGGATCATCCCCTTAACATCGTTTCAAAACCTACATCGGGTTTCAATGCTTATAAGGGGTTTTCGATGGCTACCTTGGTTTGGCAACTTTGGTA
>CAYGQU010000504.1:0-2481 GCA_964352045.1 uncultured Planctomycetaceae bacterium | reverse complement strand
AAACGGCAACGGGTTCGGAAGGACTGCCAATCGAAAGCCGATGTCGTTGATTGTGCAGATTGAAGCCAAAGTCAGGCTGGAAACTTTTCAGCCCATCACGCAGAATCGTGCCTTCGCAGGTGGCGAACTCAAGGGCATCGCGATTAATATCAATCCCTTGTGCATTGTGGCGAATATTTCGTTCGGCCCCGTCGGGGTTGAGAGCAAGAATCATGCCTAGGGTTAAACCCGACGTCAAAGTTTTCGAAACTTCAGAATCTGGTTGATTAACCAATTGATCGAGTAAATTCAACAAAACTGTCGTATGCGTTGGTTCGTTACCATGCATTTGAGTCCACATCAAAACGCGGCGTGGACCGTTACCAATGGTTATTAACTCAATCGGGCGACCTTCAAAAGACTCGCCAAGCAATTGCCGTTGAACTTCGGCTCCTTCACCAGCAAGAATCTTATCGACTTGCTTCCGGATGGCATCTGGCTTCCAACCTCCTGGGGGGCAAGAGATCGTGCTTTGAGCTTGTAATGTTTGCCAATCGGTCATCGTTACAACGAGGCGTAAAGGAATATAATTGTTAGCGAACTAGTAGCAGCTCGATGGTTTAATCTTTTAAGAATCCAATCGAAAGGCGATTCGATCTATCTACCGTGATATAATACCGTGTGTTGAGATGAGACTCACCCCCCACGCCTAGCACCATTGATTCGATAGACAATATATGGTTAATCTTCCCTCTGACTCAGCACCTTTGCCGATTAACCTTTTGAATGCCATTGAGCAAATGCCCTTTCGTATTGGCATCGCTTCGCAAGATTTACTGACAGAGAACCGATTCTATTTCAACCCTAACAAAGTCTTCCCCCAAGCCAGCGCGATTAAGATCCCGATCCTTTGGCAGCTTGAAACAGAAGCTTCGGAAGGCAAGCTTTCGCTCGATGAAAGACTACCCATTGACCCAACCAATGGGGCTGGTGGATGCGGTATCTTGCAGCATTTTTGCAAGGGGGGATCACACCTAAGCTTGGCCGATCTCGCCATGCTAATGATCACCCTGAGCGATAACGTCGCAACGAATTTACTTATTGATCGGATCTCCATTGCGGCGATCAACAAGCCACTTATACGAATTGGATTAAAAGAAACACGACTTCGACGTCACATGATGGATTTCGACGCTCAGAACTCAGGAATAGAAAACACCTCAACACCTGCCGAGTCGTTGCAGCTAATGTGCATGCTATACCAGTTGTCAGCAAAACAAGATCCTATTGCTAACAAGGTTTTGAAAATGTTACGGCTTAAAAAGGAAAGCCCCTTAGCTGATGCCTTACCTGCATCTGCTATTGTTGCTAATAAGCCAGGGATGCTCGATGGATTGCGCACTGAATGGGCTATTGTGAATAGCACTTCAAAAACAGGCCAGCCAATAAATTACGCGGTAACGATTATGATAGAAAATAAAGATGCCGCTATGCAACGATCCATTGTCAAACTGAGGCAAACAATGAACCACCTTGCATCCTTGATCCATCAGCACTGGGAGCACTCAACAAATTGACGAATATGTTCAGCTACCTATCGGTGCCGTTTGCTGGCCAGCGAGTAATTCTTTACGGAACGAGTGGGGAGTCTTTCCCGTGTCTTTTTTGAATGCCACTCCAAAGCGAGTCGCATTCGCAAAACCACAGGCAAGTGCTACCTCGGTAATAGATAGCACACGGCGGGTCAGCAAAACTCGACTCCGTTCGAGTTGAACTCGCCTCATTTCCCGAGCGGGTGAGCGGCCCAAGTACTTTCGGAATTGGATTTCGAGGCTCCGGCGAGAGATCGGTACTTGGCGTAAGATATCTTCTACCACAATACCGCGATGAGCATGATTGCGTATAAATCGAAGTGCATCAACGATTTCACTATCATCAATGGCTAATAAATCGGTCGATTGACGACTTTTAACCCCTTGAGGAGGTATCATGAAAGGCAGGACCGGCGCTTTCTCGCCGTCGAGTATGCTGTCAAGCAACTGAGCAGCATCGTGTCCGATACGTTCACTTGCCACGTTAATACTAGAGAGTGGTGGCGTCGCGACATCGCACATTAGTTCGTCTAGACTACCAGCTAAGATTGCAATGTCATCAGGGACTCGGATCCCTGCCAAATGGCAAATTTCGGCCAATTGCCTGGCACGCTGGGCATCAACGGCCAACACGGCAATCGGACTTGGCAACGATCGAATCCAACGCTCAACGCGTCGCTGCTGTTCTTCCCAGCTAATTTTTCGGCTAGCACGATAGCCTGGTTTATAAACCACGCACGGATATCCGGCCATTTCACAACGTGCTGCGAATGCGTTACTTCGTTTTTTTGAGTAAAAATTACTTGGTGGTGCAAAAAAACCGAATTGACGAAAACCGCGATCCAAAAGATGCTCAAGTGCCATTTCGGCTAAGCGCGCTTCATCGGTAATTACCGAAGGAAGATTCCGT
>CAYGQU010000503.1:0-2487 GCA_964352045.1 uncultured Planctomycetaceae bacterium | reverse complement strand
GACGAAGTGCATGCCCTGAAAGACATTTTGCTATCGAACGGTTCCGAAGCACTTGTTATTTCAAAAATCGAAAAAATCGAAGCGCTCGAACGGCTCGACGAAATCGTTGCTGCCTCGGACGGTGTGATGGTCGCCCGTGGCGATTTGGGTGTTGAGATGGATGTTGCTCGCATGCCAATGGAGCAAAAGCGAATCATTCAAACGTGCCATCGTCATGCGAAGCCGGTGATCATCGCCACACAAATGCTCGACAGCATGCACGATGCGCTTCGTCCGAAACGGGCCGAAGTGACCGACGTTGCGAACGCCATTCTCGACGGAGGTGACGCCTGCATGCTTTCAGGTGAGACTGCCATCGGCAAGTACCCACTTGAAACCGTCAAGATGATGAACCGAATCGCGTTGGCGACCGAAAACAGCATGGCCGACCGACCACCACGCGGTAACGATGCTGTGCCGGTTGGTGGCCGCTTGCACGAGGTGACACAGGCGGTTGTCTACGGCGCTGGTTTGATGGCCCACTCGTTGCGAGCAAAGCTCGTCGTGGTCGCAAGCTTCTCAGGCAAGACCGCGCTTGGCTTGTCGCAGCAGCGCAATTTTATCCCCGCGATTGGTATTAGCACCTGCGAACAAACGTTACGCAAAATGTGTCTTTACTGGGGCGTAACA
Organism: uncultured Planctomycetaceae bacterium; assembly: GCA_964352045.1. Lineage (GTDB taxonomy): Bacteria > Planctomycetota > Planctomycetia > Pirellulales > Lacipirellulaceae > CAYGQU01. Next base: position 1,818 of record CAYGQU010000503.1, on the reverse strand, counting down.
CCGCTGGCTGGCGTCCCCGCTTGTGATTCGGCCGAACTAATCAAGTTCATGGACAAATGGGCCTGCGAGCAGGGGTTTACCAAGAAGGGTGACCGCATCGTCATCGTTGGCGGCTCGCACCTCACCGGCGGCACCGAAGAACACAATGAAATGACGACCGGCGTGCATGATATTGTGATCGTCCACGAAGTGGAAGAGAACTGAGCGAATACAATGGCACAATAACTTCAACGGGTGCCATGCCCACGCTTGCGTAGAGAGGTTTATTGATGCTGAATATCATTTCGGTACTTCACACAGTAAACAGTGATGTTCCATCTTAATTCAGTGGCGAACCGATTTCCTCTGCGATGAAATTATCAATAGCGAAGCAGCAATCGACAAGATCCCTATGGTATTAGGCTCAGGTACATTTGTTGGTACCGCTAAAAGAGTAACTCTACTTAACTGTCTGTTGTATGGGGTGCTATTACTATACCCTTCGCGGTGCGTTTCGCTATCGCTGCACTCACCCTACCAAACTCTATCATCTACCAGCGGCAGTGATGCCCGCCGTGCCAATGGTAGCCGTGATACGGATACGGGCGGAAGACGACGACCGGGGCAGGGCGGACCACCAAGGGTGGTGGGGTCGGTGTTACGATCGTTGTCGGCTGAGTGGCATAACGCTGGGCGGCGATGAGGACCGAGTCGCTAACGCCCGCTTGCTTTAAGGCAATCAAACCATTTGGGCTTAGATCAAAGCGGCCACCACGGGTTTGGATCGCGTTGAGGATCACGGTATCGTCCATGCCCGCCTTCGAGAGTTGGATTAAATCATAATTTGTGAGTGACAGGACACTTGCTTGTTGGTTGGCTTGTGCCACGGCGTTGTAGCCTGCTGTTGCTTGTCGTTGATCGGCTTTATCTTTCGAGCGACCTAGTAGATTCCCCGCGACCGCTCCGGTGACGGCACCAATGAGCGCTCCCTCGGGCGACTTACCATCGCCAGCACCAATTAACGCACCTGCAATTGCACCGAAACCGCCACCAACAACCGTCCCTTCGGCCGTGTTGTTTTGGTAGTAGTCAGGAGCAGGAGCGTACTGGTACGGTCCCTGCTGATAACCTTGTTGCTGGTAGGAGTAGGGTTGGTACTGTGCCGAGACTTGTTCCGTTGCTAGCAACAAGCAGGTTGCTGCCAAAACGGTTTTCGTAACATGCGTTGCTAGCATCTTGGTCTCGGTGCCTCAGGGCTGCTGAAAGGGCTTAGGAAAAAAGGCAATTGTAGGGTTCAGGAAAATATCGGACCATCCTCTCATATCGGCATCACCGCTAGGAGAGGATGAATGTGATAATCAGGGTCGGCTTGCGACGTCAGTCTTGCCGGCCAAGATTTTTTCTTCGAGCCGCGTTACAAGGTGCATGCTGCTTGACGGGCCTGCGAATCCAAGCACCCTTTCGTCCCCTTTGAGTTGCTGCGAAACGATTCGTCCCTGGTCGATATCAAAACGGACTTCCCCCTTCACCATACGGTGAGCAATTTGGCCTTCGATAGCAGGCGAAGTGGGCGACAAGACTTGGAACTCGGTATCGATCACAGCGATGCCGTTCTTTACCGATTTGAGCGTATGCTTTCGCCGTGCTTGTAAGGTTTTGCTTCCTCCCTCGGTGAGCTTAACCATAATTTCTTGTGGCTGAAGCCAAGATTCGCCAACGGCGATTGCTTTCTGTGGCAACAAGAACGTGATTTGCTCATGAGGATCGGCAGCGGGCTGATGATGCTTCACTTCGCGCGATAAGACCTTGCCTTGGGGCGTCATACGGATTGAACTAAGT
>CAYGQU010000502.1:0-2513 GCA_964352045.1 uncultured Planctomycetaceae bacterium | reverse complement strand
GGCGGTGGCCCAACTTTAACCTAGCCGATTCGTTTTTGGTCGTTGGAGCTGCGTTGCTATTCTTGCGGGTTCTGTTTGAACCAACCGAGGAACCAGAATCAATCGAGAATAACGTAAGTTGAATGCTCACTGAAGCTTTGTTGTACGACCCGACGGGCTGAATTCAATAGGTCGTTCTTCTCTCTGCAAAGCTTTTGCCACGCGATAGCCCCGTTCTCGAATCGCCTGCTCGAATTCAGGTAACTTATCAAAGCTATCGGGATAAACGACCAGAGTGACCACCGTTTTTTTAGGGTCGATCTCCGCAAGCTTGGAGGCAATGTGACTGAGCGGATCAGCCAATGCGTCGATCCCCTCTGCACGCAAATTGCCCTGTTCCTCTAACCGAGCAACCACGAGTTGCGTCTGCTGGACGACACCTTGCGGTGTCGTTGAACGTTTAGTCCCAAAGAGAGTTCTTAAAGTAAATCCTTCGACCGGCCCCACCCTGCGCTCAAGGAGCACCTCAGCCCCCGCTTCGGACGAGATCGAATTGCGAATACTGGCAATGTCTCGACTCAGTTCGTCGCGAAGTTCTTCCATCGGTAAATAAACCAACTGATCTTCTTTCAGGCGAAGCATGACCTCTTCCGTCACCCGCTCGCGGATGATGGGCGTCGGATCAAAATAGATAGGCTCCGCTTCTTCGGAATCGGTATTCGATGTGAGGACGATTTGCTCACGTGTAAGTGATTCAAGTTGTAATCTGGCTTGAGCAAGTTGGTTGCCAATCTCATAACTGCGGCGATCACTCTCCGTAAGCTGCGAACGCTCGTCGGCAATCTCTTGGCGTAGTTTCTCGATATAGAGAGCCAAATCTAGACGAGCTTCGTCACGTAGCAACGATTCTTTCGAGGAGAGTTCTGCCTGTTGTGCCATCTTCGATATCTCTTGCTGTTCGACGCGAAGTTTGCGAAGAATCTGCTCGGTCTCAGCTTCCATGGCCGTCGTATCTTCAACCGCTACGGGCGGTGGCATGATGATCTGACGACCGGCTCGCACGCCTACTACCACCACTAGTAACACTAAAATGCCAACTATGTTGGCAACAATATCAAGGAACGAATCTCCCCCGGGGGTTTCGTCTTGTTCCTCTTGGTTTCTACCGCCGCGTCGCATCAGAACCTCCTGGCAAATTGGCCACTTCGACTTGTCGCACTTCAATGCCTGATCGTTTTAGGTATGAAGCAAGTTGCTCAGCTTGTGGTTTTGCTCCTGGTGCAACACGAAGCACGAGGCTTGGTTTCCAGTACATGCCATCGCCTGCTATGCCCCATGTTTCAGCATGGTTTTTGAGCGTCTGGACCAAAGTCGGCATCCATTCGGTTGGGTTGCCATTGATATTTACGGGCGCACCTTGCGGAACGAGTGCCCCCGATTTTGGCAGCTGAGTAAGCAACTTGATCTGTTCCGATTCGACCGAAAGCTGAATCATACGAAGCATCGCGATGCCTGGACGCTGTGGTTGATCGGAAGGGGACCCCTGCCCCGCACGGTTGCCTGCTTGAGCCGATATTTGCTGTTGCGACGCTTCTTGCTGAGCAGCGGTTGCGCTTGCCGAATTAGCTTGCGATCCGCTCGCCTCTTCCGATCCTGATGCCGCGCTGCCTCCTTGCTGAGCTAATTCTGGCGCACCTTGCGATTGCGATGTATTATCAGCGAGTTGTTGATTTGCACTCGTCGCCGAGTCAGCGAATTCTTCGTTCGTGGCATCAGCTCCAACAACCGTTGATTCGGTTGTAGCGGGAGGAGAAGGAGTGTCAGTGCCGCTAAGAGCCTGATTGCCATTATCTTGGTTGTCAGCCTGTTTGTTGGCGAAGTTATAATCAGCTTCACCCATGCCACGATTCGGTTCTGATCTATTCTGGGTAAGTTGTTCTGCCTTGGTGTTGACTTTATAGGCGGAGTCATTGAATTCGCTGAATACCCCGCCTGATTGCCCACCAGCCGACGCTTGTTCTCCGATATTGGCGTATCCCGTTCCAGGCTGGCTTCCCATGCCTGCTGGACCCGCAGGGGGAGAATAGCTTCTCGCTGCCGCTGAATTAGGATCGAAGTGAATGCCCGCGAAAGGGTTTTGTGAACCCTTGGTTGCGTTGCCACGACTCGCCCTTTCAAACAAATCGTGATCGACGTTGCCCCAACCACCACCTGGTTGACGAAAGAGTTGCGGCGCAGCCGAAGCGAGGCGCAAACGATCTTGGCGTGCAAGTTCGATCGCCAAGTAGACCTCCTCAGCCATCTTGGCGTTGGGACTTTCGTAATCGAGGGGCCAATCGTCAGCCACAGGCTGGTACCCATAGTCGGTATCAATTGACTCTAAGACCTGGGTTACTCGCTGGTAGGCAATGATGCCCCCCGGACGTACAACGATTAGCGGATAAGGTGCCCCCGTTTCCCCTTCTGCCCGTGTTTCAGGATGGTTGAGGTAATACTGCTGAACAGCCCGAACTGCGGCAGCTAACGGGCTACTT
>CAYGQU010000501.1:1474-2520 GCA_964352045.1 uncultured Planctomycetaceae bacterium | reverse complement strand
AACTACATTAAACGCTAGTATTCATAACAAGGCACCTTGCCATGGCCCGCATTACAGCAAGCCGTAAAACACTCAAGCCCGATCCTGTTCACAACTCGCTACTAGTTAGCAAGTTTGTCAATTGCCTCATGATTGGTGGCAAGAAAAGCACTGCACAAAAGGTGTTCTATGATGCGCTTGACACGATCAAAGAGCGCATGCCTGAACAAGAAGCCATTGACGTTTTTAATCAAGCGATTGAAAACGTTAAGCCAGCGATCGAAGTCCGTTCGAAGCGTGTTGGTGGTGCTGCTTACCAGGTGCCGATGCAAGTCAATCGTGCCCGTCAACAGTCACTGTCGATCCGCTGGATCCTCATGGCGATTCGTGACAAAAAGGGCCGTGCTACACACCTCAAGTTAGCCGACGAATTGATCGCTGCCTACAATCGAGAAGGCGTTGCCATGACACGCCGTGACAATGTTCACCGTATGGCCGACGCCAATAAGGCATTTGCCCACTTTGCATGGTGATCGAAAGATCATAAACACCAGGACATCGCTAGAGGCCAGGGACTTGGATTCATGTTAGAATCTAAGACTCTGGCCTCTAGCTTTTTTCATATTAGCTAGCTGTAACCGCCAAGTTTTTTATCGTCACAGGTTCTTGTTCCATGTCCTCGTCTTCTGACATTACCAAGCTTCGCAACATCGGCGTTATCGCGCACATTGATGCGGGCAAGACGACCGTGACCGAACGCATGCTTTACGTCTCGGGCGACAAGCACCGAGCGGGTGAAGTCGATAAGGGAACCACCACAACCGACGACGATGCCGAAGAAGCCGAACGGGGCATCACCATCTATTCCGCTTGCGTGCAGTTCGATTGGAAAGATGTTCGCATCAATCTGATTGACACGCCTGGCCACGTTGACTTCACTGCCGAGGTCGAACGCTCATTGCGTGTTTTGGACGGAGCCGTCGTCGTCTTCAGTGCTCGTGAAGGGGTCGAAGCCCAAAGCGAAACCGTTTGGCGACAAGCCAATAAATACCACGTCCCCCGCATCG
>CAYGQU010000501.1:0-1464 GCA_964352045.1 uncultured Planctomycetaceae bacterium | reverse complement strand
GGCTGGGCCCCTCGCATGTGCCCGATCGGTTTCATGGAGTAATCGACGTCGTACGGATGAAATTGCTTACCTTTCCTGGAGGCAAAGAAGGCCGTGAAGTTATCGAAGCCGAGTTGCCGGCCGAGCTAGCCGAGGAAGCACAACTCTACCGTGAGCAAATGATCGAACAGCTTTGCAACTTTAACGATGAATTGATGGAACTCGCCCTTTCGGGTGAAGCCATACCGGAGGCGTTGATCCATAAAGTCGTTCGTTCTGCCACGATCCACCATTTCATTCAGCCGGTGCTTTGCGGATCGGCCCTGCACGGGGCGGGTGTGCAACCTTTGCTCGATGCCGTGGCTGCCTATTTGCCTCATCCACTCGAGATGCCACCTGTTGAAGGAGTCGATCCCACCGGCAAGCCGAGTAAAACATCGGGAAAGAAGCGACGTAGCACCCTTGCCATCGAGACCGATTCGACCGCAGAAAATTCTCATAGCGATCTGCCGAAGGTCATACGCAAGCCTGATATCAAAGAACCTTTCTGTGGACTCGTTTTCAAGATCCTCCCCTACAAAACAGGCGACCTCTATTGGGTCCGAATCTATTCGGGAGAAATCAAACCGAATAGCCGCGTGCTAAACGCCGGCCAAGACAAAAAAGAAAACGTCTCACAAATCTGGCGAATTCATGCGACCAAAAAGGACATACAGCTCGACGGCGCCCAAGCGGGCGACATCGTTGCGTTGCTCGGCTTGCGTGACTCGGTTACTGGTGACACGCTTTGCGAGACTCGTTCTCCGATTGTTCTCGAATCGATCGAGTTTCCTGAAACGGTTATCTCAATGGCTATCGAAGCCGAAAATTCAACCGAAAAGAAAAAACTACTCGAAGTCCTCGATATGCTGCGTAAGCAAGACCCTACCTTCTCAGCAGACGATAACGAAGAGACGGGCCAAATGCTTATCAGCGGCATGGGTGAACTGCATCTTGAGGTCATCCAACACCGTCTACAACGCGATTTTGGTTTGAAAGTGAAAGTCCATAAACCACGCGTTAGCTACCGTGAAACGATTGCCAGTAAGGCGGAGGTCGTGGGCGATTGCAACCGCAATATCAATGGTGTGCAGCATGTAGCGGCTGTGAAGCTACGCGTCGAGCCTTTCGTGCCAACTGGCCCGTTAGCGCATCTTTCGCCACCGGTGGTCGTCTCACTTTCCCAGGGCCATGGTTTGCCTGACGAATTTCTCAACGTGGTTCTCGAAGAGCTTGAGAATGCCGCCAATGGTGGTGGCACGCTTGGCTTTCCTCTTATGCGTCTCAAAGTGACAATCTTAGGCGGAGAGGTTCACGAGACCGACTCGACCGAGATTGCGTTCCGAACCGCCGCCTCGCTTGCGTTTGACAAAGGCCTCCGAGAAGGGGGCACCGTTTTACTCGAACCGATCATGACGCTCGAACTGACAACACCGGAAGAGCACA
>CAYGQU010000500.1:0-2520 GCA_964352045.1 uncultured Planctomycetaceae bacterium | reverse complement strand
CGGCAATGGTCTTCGCCGCTTTTGGGCTATCAGTCAATACGATGACACTCGGCGGTCTAGCAGTAGCAATCGGTGAATTAGTCGATGACGCGATTGTCGATGTCGAGAACATCTTCCGAAGGCTACGCGAGAACCGTAATGCTGAGATACCAAAACATCCCTTACTGGTCGTTTTCCAAGCGAGCGTCGAGATCCGCAATTCGATTGTCTACGGCACGGTTATTGTCATGCTAGTATTCATCCCCTTGTTTGCCCTTACAGGTATGGAAGGCAGACTTTTTACGCCACTTGGTATTTCGTACATCGTCTCGATTGCTTCTTCGTTATTGGTCTCTCTAACAGTTACGCCGGTGTTGAGTTATTGGCTGTTGCGGGGGTCTAGTTCTGAGGGTGAAGAAAGAGACAGCCTCTTACTTCGTGGTCTTAAAGCTATCGCCGACGTGGTAATTCGTCTTAGCCTACGGGTTGCACAGCCTATTCTCATACTTGCAACGATAGTCGTAGGTATTTCGGGATGGGCTCTCCTACGGCTCGAAAACGATTTCCTGCCTCCCTTTAACGAAGGCGCAGTGCAAATAAATGTACTGCTCCCTCCAGGCACCTCTTTAGAAACGTCCAACAAAGGCGCTGCCGGCGTGGAGCAGCGTCTTGCTCAACTCGACGATCTGGTTGCCTTTGTAAGGAAGACAGGTCGGGCAGAACTAGACGAACACGCAGAGGGAGTCAACGTCTCCGAGTTCGTTGCTACGGTCGATCCCAACACAGAACGATCTCGCGAAGAGGTCATTGAAGAGATTAGTGAGGCACTCGCCGACATTCCGGGTATTGTCACCTCCGTCGAACAACCGCTTGCGCATCTTATTTCACATATGCTTTCGGGCGTAAAAGCCCAAGTCGCTATCAAATTGTTCGGCGATGACCTTGACGAATTGCGTCGGCAAGCGAAAGGGATTGAGGCAACGATTGCCGACATCGAGGGCATTCGCGACTTGCAGGTCGAGCAGCAGGTCATCATTCCTCAGCTTCGTATTGAAGCCGACGGAAAAAAACTTAAGACATTTGGCCTACGTCGTAGCGACGTGAACGAGTTTGTTGAGACGGCGATGCAGGGCAAAGTCATTTCGCAGGTGCTAGATGGACAGCGGACATTTGACCTGATGGTTCGACTCGACGAAGAGTTTCGAGAAAACTTAGAAGCACTGAAACGCCTTCAAATTGAACTACCAGATGGGGGCAGCGTCAAACTGGAAGATGTTGCCCGAGTCTACAAGGCAGGCGGCCCTAACATGGTCAATCGAGAGCAGGTACGGCGACGAATCGTCGTGCAGTGTAACGTCTCAGGGCGAGGTCTTGTTGACGTGGTCAGTGAAATGAAACAGCGACTAGAGCCGGTACGCAACGAGCTTCCAACAGGCTACTTCATGGAGTTCAGCGGTCAATTTGAGAGTCAGCAGTCGGCTTCTCGGATGATAGCTATCCTGTTCGTTGTGTCGCTCCTTGGCATGTTTTTGGTGCTCTATAAAATGTTTCATTCGGTAAATCTTGCGTTGCAAGTAATGGTGGCACTCCCAATGGCGTTTATCGGCAGCGTGGCATCGTTGTACATAACTGACCAAACTCTGACCGTAGCCAGCATGGTTGGCTTTATATCCTTGTGCGGGATTGCTTCTCGCAACGGCATTCTGTTGATCAATCACTATCTGCACCTTGTCAAGTACGAAGGTGAAGGATGGACACGCGATATGGTGGTCCATGCCGGCAAGGATCGTCTTGCGCCGGTATTGATGACGGCACTGACTTCGGGGATCGGCCTTGTTCCGCTAGCTATGGCGGCAGGCGAGCCGGGCAAGGAGATCCTTTACCCAGTAGCGACCGTAATCATTGGCGGACTGGTGACAAGTACGCTCCTGGAGTTTCTCGTTCGACCAGCACTGTTTTGGACCGTGGGTATATCTGCCGCCAAAGAAGTTGTTGAGGCGGGGCAAGAACACATCGAACTTGTAGAAGAGGAGTCAGCCGAAGTCACCTAACGATAGTCTGCAATATTTTCTGTTATTTCCGATGTAGTTACCCAAGGAGAAAACGATGAGAACACATGTATTACTTTTAGTTGCTTTACTGAACGTCTTGGTAACCAGCGGCGCGCATGCGCAATCGACACGCAAGGAAGGTAAGCAAGAATTTGTGATCGCCCATCGCCTTAGTGATTGGAAGACAAAACACTTCGAGGACCAAGCGAAGGCTCAGCAGCATACGGACGCTCTAAAAAATCTGGGTGCTGAGGTACGAACGGACCAGCACGATGGCCACATCGACGTGGCTTATCGCCTACGCGGTTGGAAGCCTCTACGCGTTGAATCAGATGAACTTGCCCACCAATGGGAAGATTGGCTGAGAGCAGCGGGCTTTGAGACAATTCACGGACACAGCCCCGACCACGCCAAGCACTCTCATCACGAAGGGCATGATCATGGTCACGAGCAAGGAAAAGCAGAGTCCCACGGCGATGTCGTCCTGTAC
>CAYGQU010000499.1:0-2526 GCA_964352045.1 uncultured Planctomycetaceae bacterium | reverse complement strand
GGAGGATGAAGCCGACGCAGGATAGCAAATTGCCGAAACTGCATCGGCCGTCCACTCCGAAGCTTCGAACGGACGACGAGTTTTCTGGGTAAACTTTCCTGAAAACGATGCTTGGCAACCTCGCAGCACCAATTAAAAACGCCGTGGATTCTAGCCCACGGCGTGTGCAACTTTCCAGAAAATGGTCAGATGCGGGAGCATCTATAATCTTACCGCCAGGGTAGCACCTACTGCCATGTTCTTTGGACGTGGCTAGCCATTGCAATTACTTCGCATGGTTGTCGGTGCCTCGGCTCACTGGGACGAAAGGTAAACTGGTAGCTTCCTGGGCTTTGCTCACCGACAAGCGTTCGACGGCAGCCCTTAAAGTCGCAACGCAAACTGCTCACGACTGTCGATGCCACCTGCGATAGGTTTTTGGTCGAGTGTGGCAGGTTGACTCTTCTTACGCCTTGTTCGTACGCGCGTAAGAAGAAGGCTAGATTGAATCGCAAGTAAAGCCAATATCGCTGTACTTGGCTCTGGGATATTGACATTCGCTGCACCAGACTGGGCTAGCAAATGCTTAACTGACAACGGAAGTATAGATATGTCAAACCCACTGCCAATTGTCGTAATTCCACCAGTTGACGGGTCTTGCATTAGGTTTCGAAAAGCCACGTAATCCTGAGGATTGCTCATGTCGAAATCGATTTTTGTAGCATTGGTTTCCCATTCGTGATAGTAAAGACCATCCCATTGCCCAGGTGCATCAGGATGAATCCCTGCCAGCACTGTGATGAAACGTCTTGATGAGCCGGGCGGTACTTCTGGGTAATCAGCGTACCTAAGTCTGTCTGATGTCTGGATATCTCCAGTGGGCAATATATGAGAATCTAAATGGTTGGAGTCAACTGGACCTGATTCGTTGAAATAGTAGGGCAAGTCGTCAAGATGGCCCCAATGCTCCAGTAGTATAGACTCAGCTACTTCGCGAGTTCCAAGGTCAAAATTGTTATGTATAGTATCAACCCATTGCTCATATTCACGTCCCCCTGGGATTAGAGGGTCAACGATAACAGTCGGTGCTCCGGGTAGAACTGGCACAGGGTCTATAGCCAACTGAAACCAGTTGAAGTGGTCATAACCTCCGATTTCTGCGGCTTCCGCTAGACTAAGACCGAATTTGGGTTTAAATTCCAACTCCTTTCCAATCAATCCGTTGCTCACACTCTTTTCAGATACCGCGTTTTCAATAATGTCTGAAAACTCCAATCTCCCTAAAGTTACAAATTGTCCGGCTCCGTTTTCATCAGACGAAACTATTTCTAAAGAGTTAATCGGTTGGGTGAATCTAATAAGACCAGCATGAAGATTTCCATCATCAAAGAGGGTAAGCGAGTTCCCGTTTTTTGAATGGCTACCCATCCCTGAAACAATTTCAAAAGGCTGACTAAAGGTATACGTAGTAGGTGGGTCTGTCTGAAAACTTTTGTCTGGCGGTCGCCACGATTTTGCGTAGAGCAGTATGCCCGGTTTCGGCTCTGAGAATGGCATGGAAAAAGTCAAATCATCAGTAGCTAAGTAATGAAGCACACTCACATTTGACAATTCAGCTTCATAGTCGCTCCCAGTGAAGTTTATTCTAGTCACAAAACCAGAAGGAGCCCGATGCACGCCGCTGACATTAACTGGGGCGGGAAAACCAGTCTTAGGGTCATTGAGAGTTCCGAATGAAGTTGAAAGCCAGTTTACCGTCTGAACGGCATGCGATGTGTTTGCCAACAAGAAAACAGGCAGGAGTGCTCTAAAGACAAAGCTGAAAAGTTTACGACGTTTCATGAGCTAGAGATTGGCTGAATAGCGGGGATATAAACCGAACGTAATCGCCAGTTATCGGACGAACGCCCGTGGCGAACTGGAGCCTAGATTGTAAGGCCGGGGATACCCCGAAACAACTACTAGACCTAAGCCCTGTAGAGGTAAGGGCTTATGTCCACCATGCGTGGCGGTAAGCCTTTCCCATTTCGCGACTCTCAACCTGCATCGGCCAACAGGCCGACGCGTCGAACGGTTTTTGCTCCGTGCGTTCGGCGTGAAACGCCGACGCACTTTAGCGGACCGAGAACCAGCCTCTGAATCCTCTCCATTCGGGGGGTATATTCTGTAATGCTCTCCGCTACGATGCCTGCCCTTCGTCGCTAGCATATTGCAGATAGCGGTAATAAGTACGGCGTGAGATTTCAGCCGCCTTGCAAATGTCGTCGATCTTAACCCCCTTGCTGCGCAGATCAGCCACCTTGGCGATCGCAGCACGGTTTTTAAGGGTGCCAGGCTTACGGCCTTTATAAACGCCCCGCTCTCTCGCCAGGGCAATGCCTGCCTCTTGGCGTAAGCGTATTTTTTCGCGGTCATCTTGTCCGATAGCAAAGAGAAGCCCGGCGACTGCTTTGCCGATCGTGCTATCTAAATCGAGTTGCTGATTAACTGAAACCAGGCGAATACCACGATCGCACCAATCATGGATCAGATTAACGCCGTCGCGGT
>CAYGQU010000498.1:0-2528 GCA_964352045.1 uncultured Planctomycetaceae bacterium | reverse complement strand
CCCTTTGGCTCATCACTACCCCAAGCGGGCTTCCAGTTGATCTTCGGCATCTCGATCTTAGGCCAGCTCATATCAAACAAAGGAGAATCCACCATCGGTTCCGCTGCTGCGGTTGGTGGTTGCGTGGCAGGTGTTGCGATCGTTTGCTCGGTCGAAGTTGCTTCTTCGTTCGATCCTGGCCACCACGAGGGCATTTCGGCCAATGCAATAGCCGGCAACAAAAGCAGGCCAACCATAGCGAGCAAGCTTTTTTTCACGAGAGTAATATTATTCGGTGAATTGAAACACTTCATTGCAATCGTTCCTTGCACGATTTCTTTGCGACTTCGGCGACATAAACCAATCGGTAATGAATCCTATGCATGATGGTCTCTAACGACACGATTCACTATAAAATTCGGCCTAGGTCGCGGAGGCTGACAGAACTGGCTGGCCGAGTCTAGACCGTTTCCCCGATCAGCCAACCAGCAAGGACGAGAAGCTGCTATAATATTGGTTTAGGAATCAAAGTTTAGGCCAGCAAGAATAAGGGTCACCTCATAGTGGGAATTCCCACTGATTGAAACCAATTTCGGTTCAAGCCGAGATTGCCGTCACTACCAGCATGTAATAGCATGAAAAAAGACGTAGCATAGCTTAAACAGACTCAAGTGGCGAAATAATCAATTAACGCAATTTCGGGGAAATGGGAGAACTGGATGACTGAGGGTATTGTTGGCTTTTTTGGTGCGGGGCAAATGGCAAAAGCGCTCGCGGCGGGCTGGGTGCGTACGGAACTCGTACCTCCTAAAAGGATTTGCGCCTACGACCCTCATGCCTCGGCAATCGCGAGCTTCAAAGAGCGTGTCGGGGCGATTAGCGACCTAAAGTCGGTCGAAGCGGTTGCAAAAAATGCCGACATCTTGGTCCTAGCGGTCAAGCCGCAGTATGCCGAAGAAGTGCTCAAGGCTGCTGCTTCAGCCGTGAATCCCAACAAACTGGTTATCTCGATTGCCGCTGGAGTGACACTTGATCGGCTCGAATCAGCGCTTCCGAGCGGTACGCCGGTCGTTCGCGTTATGCCAAACACACCTTGCTTAATTGGCAAAGGAGCTAGTTGCTATGCTTTGGGAAGCAACGCATCGCTTGAGCATGGCGAACTCGTCAAATCACTCCTGTCGGCAGTTGGCTCAGCCTCGGAAACGACCGAACCACTGCTCGATGCCGTGACGGGCCTATCGGGCTCGGGACCCGCGTTCGTCTATACCATCATCGAAGCCTTGGCCGATGGGGGGGTTCGGGCAGGTTTACCCCGTGCTTTGGCCGCAGATTTGGCCGCCCGAACGGTGGCTGGGGCGGCCGAAATGGTCGTTGCTACTGGTCAACACCCTGCCACCCTACGCGATGCGGTCGCCAGCCCAGGTGGAACCACGATAGCTGGTCTGGCGGAGCTAGAGAAACATGGTTTACGATCAGCATTAATCGAAGCCGTGATGGCAGCGACCAAGCGTTCAGAAGAGCTTGGGAAGCGGTAGAAACGGCTGAGCCTAAACAGCTATATTGTGAGTTAGTGTATCATCCACAAAGAACGCGACCAAATACCCTTTCTGCGGTCACGAAGTTTAGCGCATAGGCCTCGAACCGTTTAGATCGGGCTTATTACCAAACAAAGTATTCGAAGTGAATAAACGGAGCAAATAGAACCTTGTCAATCCTTTGCCAAATTGATGACAAACATGTTCCCCTCTACCGCATCATGTGGGTCGCCGCGACGCCTCACTTTTGCGGAGAAGAAGATTGCGTACGTGAAGGTTACTACGAAGTTCGCCTCGAACAAGAAGAAGCCGTTTGGGCTAACGAGACAGAACGAAAGAACGTGTTAAAGCAACTCGATGCTTGGCAAGGTGGGCTTGGACCTCCCGACGAACAAGATTGGTAGAATCGCGGGTTCTACTTCTAGATTTTAATTAGGTAATAACTTTTTACGATAAACGGTGAGCCCTTTTCGATGAGCGATAATTTTTCCAACGACGATTACATGCAAGAGGATTCGTCATCAGACGATTCTGTACAAGAGGATTTTTCGTTGGATGAAAACTCACAAGAGGATCAGGCACAGCTTGCATGGCGTGAAACCTACTTTATTCTCTTTAACCGAGATGCCCGGCCCACATTAACACAAGTCGAGGCCGCGATCATCGATGCCAATCCACGACTCAAACCGAAGAACCATCTTGCCGACAACGATGGTCTGTTCGCATCGCTCTTTGTGGACGCTCCCGAAGATAATGCCGCGCTTGAAATTAGTTACGAAGTAGGTGAAGAGATTAACGAGCAATCGCTCGAACTCGCTGATTCACTTAAGAATGAAATCGACGGCGATCAACTCGCACAACTTGTCCGAGCTGATGCACGGATTGATTTGATGCACTTTGAGCGACTGGCTGGTGACAATGCATCGGAAGGGTTAGGAAGTGACTTTGGTGACGGTGAATACGATGACGAATTTGGCGACGACGATGACTATGCCGACGAAGTATTCGCCGCCG
>CAYGQU010000497.1:0-2544 GCA_964352045.1 uncultured Planctomycetaceae bacterium | reverse complement strand
ACGGGGCTTTCAGAGAGGTCTTGCTCGATGTCGCCCGACTTGCGGACGAGGCGAAGCGTTCCTGATTGAACACCCGATGAATTCGTACCAGGTTGGTGATCAATGACGACACGTGCCTCGAACGGTTGTCCTTGCCTTACGTCGGCAGGGAGGGCGATTTTATCGACCGAGGTTTCACTGCGTGCGGCAAGTGGAACGGGCAGGACGTCGATGCTGACACCCGAAGATGCCATAGCCCGAGCTTGTCGCAGGGCGTCGCCGACGTTTTCGTTTCCGTCGGTGACGATTACAATTCGCTTAGCAGCATCGTGCGGAAAGAGAGACATCGCCCGGCCGAGTGCCCCAGCGAGGTTTGTTTCTTGCCGATCGACGGAACTTTCAATGCGTCGCATTTCATAATTAAAATCGACTGGCGGCAGTTCGACCTCGGCATCGCGACCAAAAACGATCACGCCGGCACGGTCTTGTTTGTTATCGTCCCGGTTCGCTTCGACCGAAGCGTTAACGAACGAAGCCATCGCCTCGCGCTGGGTTTCAGGAATGCTTAGCGATTGATCGAGCAGATAGATGACCGTGAGTCGATCGCTTTCTTTGCGGAATTGCATGTCGGCCAGGGCAAAGACGATGGCCGAGAAGACGAGCGATCGAAACAGCAGTGCCCCCAAACGTCGCCATTTGCCAAGCCCCGACAGGCCATCGTAGCTAAGCCACCACAGCACCGGTAGCAACGCCAATAGGACGAGCCAACCGGCATGATCGAAGGCGAAGCTGAAGTCAAACATGCGGTCAGGTTGTTCTCGTGAAAATGGTAAATACTAAAAGTTGACCGCCAAGATATTCCAATTCGGACGAAGCGATGAAAAAAATCGAAACCCACACCGCGTTATTTGGCTTTGCTTAAGATTGGTTATAAACCAGATTGTTGTAGGGTACCTATTCGTTTTCACACCTTGATTTCGTATTCGTCGCATCGACTTCGACTTCATGGGCATTCTATCAGTCTCAGCGCTGTAGAGCTAGCAGATCACCAGCAAAAGGTATTAAGCTTGAGCGGTTTCTCTTGGATCAAGTACGCGAATCGGCTGATTGCTTTGCTCAGCTGGGCGTGAATCAACAGCAAGAGAATCAGTTGGTTGACGAGGCGCAGGCAAGCTGCCTAGGGTTCGTATAATTAGTCGAGCCGACCGCTAATCGTTACAAAAGTTTTTTGTTCAGTTGCCTTTACGATCGGTGCAACTCGCGCTTGCGTTCGATGGCTTTGTAACTAACAGCATCGTTAGTTATTCGCTTAGATAAACAATGCAAAGATTCTAACGGTAACTCGTTTAGAAAGAAATCATAATCTCTTATAGCAGCCACGAGTTAACTGCATATCCTCGCCAAAACATGGTGCCAAATTGTATCACTTGAAACACTGATACAAATTCAACTCTGTCAGTACCAGTTTACCAAACGGTTTGGCTCAGTACCGTGGTGTGGCTGTTGATTGCCATTGATTGGCAAGGCGTGAATCACCAGTGCCGCCGGTGGCTATGCCTGAGAGGCTGCCGGTGGCCGATTGAAGCGTAGCAACACGGGCCGCCACCTGAGGCTGATTCGCATTCACGGCCAACGAACGCTGGTAGTTTTGAATCGCCTGTTGAT
The DNA here is from genome assembly GCA_964352045.1 of uncultured Planctomycetaceae bacterium. Classification (GTDB taxonomy): domain Bacteria; phylum Planctomycetota; class Planctomycetia; order Pirellulales; family Lacipirellulaceae; genus CAYGQU01. Next base: position 900 of record CAYGQU010000497.1, on the reverse strand, counting down.
AGTCGCCCGCTTGGTCACGAAGTCGGCCGAGGGCGGCGAGGGCGCGAGGTTCGTTCGGGTCGATCGTTAACGCTGCAACGAGTTGCGCTTTTGCTTGGTCGGCACGATTCTCTTCTTCTAAGAGTCGAGCGAGTTCGATCTTCGGATTCGGATTCTGCGGGCTGCTGGTTCCCCAGTTATTGAGCAGGCGGTAGGCAGCATCGCTTCGATTCGTTTCTTTCAATAGGACAGCAAGACCACGGTAACATTCAGTGTGGTCCCCTTTGCGTTCGAGGCACTGGTTGTAGTAAAGCTCGGCTTGGCGAAGATCGTCAGGGCGGTTGTTGCGAATGCCAGTCTGATGTAGCGACGCGGCAAGATTGTAATAGCCATCGGCCGAGTCAGGCTTTTTGGCAATCGCTTGCTCGAATTTTTGAGCCGCTTGGGGATAGGCTCCTTGGCGGTATAGCGAAACCCCCTCGGCATTAAGTGTTTGGTTCTGCACCGAGTTGCAGCCAGTGATGAGCATAAGACCTACAAGTGCCATGAGCTCAAGAGCTGGCTGAAAAAGATTGGTACGTTTGGGATAGGTATCCATGCTATTTCCGACGTCGAGAACCGTTTGGCGTTTAGCTGGTCAGTTTAAGAACGTTGGAACCGTAGCAATCGGCATAAACTGCCGCAATACCGGCCTGCCGCAGGTTAGCAAGTTGCTCGTTGTCGTTACTGCCTGCATAGCCAGCAAGATCGGCTCAAAAAGGGAGTTGAACTGACAAAAGAAGCCACCGTAATCCGGCCTGCTTACCTAGAAGGTGTATTTTTACATGTCAGGTTATGACTACCCAGCTTGGCAAACTCTCACAACACCATACTCCCGACCTTCCCGCCGCCCTTCGAACGAGGACTCCCCCGTGGCCACAC
>CAYGQU010000496.1:0-2547 GCA_964352045.1 uncultured Planctomycetaceae bacterium | reverse complement strand
GGCATATCCACCTCGCAATTTATTCGGCAACTGTACCCATCCATTATCGGCAACATAAATTACAAGTGTATTATCCGTCTGGCCGAGTTGATCAATCTGATCAAGTAACTGGCCACATGTTTCATCAAACCATTCGCACATGGCATAGTATCTTGCGATTGGTAAGGGAAGTTTCAGGTCCTTATATCTCTTAAGCAATCGTTGTGGAGGATTGTGCGGCTCATGTGGCATAAAGGGGGCGTACCAAACAAAGAACGGTTGCTCTTTTTTTGTTGCTTCCTCCATAAAATTGAAGATCGGCAGCATGCCTTCGCGACCAATTTTCAATCCCTCATCACCATGTCGCCCATTTTTTTCAGGAAAACCTTGCGTCATTCCCTCGGTGAATCCACCTCGCCTATAATTTCCTTCCCACCACTTACCACTCTGATGACTAACATATCCACGTTCGGCCAGAAGACTAGGAAGTGTTTCAAAGTCATCAATATGAGAAATCAATTCCTCTCTTCTTTCTTGATATTCTTTTGATGCTTTGCCTTCGATACCAGCAATAGGATCATTACCGCATATTTTATGCTGATGAGCATAGTAGCCGGTAATGATAGTTGCCAAAGAAGGTCGGCAAAGTGCGGTGGGAACATATCCATGCCCGAATAAAACGCGCTCACCGGCAAGTTGTTCGTGGGGAGGCGTTTTTATCGTTTTATGACCCATGAAACCATAATCGGTCCATGCTTGATCATCGGATAAGATCAGAACGACATTGGGTTTTCTTAGTTCGCTTCCATTCTCAGTAGAGGATTTGGCTTCTGCCAAATCCAATCCCATGAGACCCACTAACACAGTTGTTAAGACTAAGGTGAATAGGTTGTGTTGATTATTCATTGTAAACAAATCTAAGTGCAAGGATGTCTTGCAAAGTTGTTGTTCAAATTTCGACTTCCGTTGCATCGACTGCCAATTCTCTACCCATCCAAAGAGGAGTTACAGCAAACCAAAGTATGGTTCCAGCCAATGCGAGCCATTGCATCACTTCATGGCTTATCATTCCGTAGAAAAACAATACGCATGGTACGGTTGTTATGGCTAAAGCAGCGAGTGATAAGAGTTTAGAGAACATGTTTAGGATCCTGGATCAATTTGCTCAGTAACAGATAAATCAAACCGCATGCAAGCCAACAAGGAATTACAGCATAGGCGGCAAAAAGATTTTTCCAATAAATCAAGTACAAGCCAACTATAACTGGCAAAACCCAAGCTACTAAGACAGCTATATTAAACCGGGTATTAGTACGTTCAGCGTGTTCATCGTGTAAGCCAAATTTTTTCATAAGATAATAATCAACAACAATTACCGCACCCATCGGACCAAGGACCGTTCCATAAGTTCCAACGAATCCGAGCAATTGTGCAGACAAGTTGGGGAAAGCACCTGCCACAGTTGCAACAGCTCCCGCTACTATTGTCATTACTGTACGAGAGCTGCCTGGTATGACCCCTTGAAACGCGAGTCCAGCTCGGTAGATAGTTGGATTAGCAGTTGTCCAACCTGCAATAACTACGCAGATAATTCCTGTCCAGCCTATTGATTGATAGGCTAAAAGGCCTGGATTGGCTATCACTTTACCATCGGGGCCCAACGCCAATGATGGATTCATCTTTATAAGGGCCGCCAGCAAGAGTGCTGCTGAGATCCATGCCATGTAATGGCCTAAAAACATGCCAATCGAAGGTGCCCATCCAGAGGCTTTGTTCTTTGCGAATCGAAAAATGGAGAGGTCTGCCATTCCGAAGTGCATCGCACCATTGCACAACCAAGCAAAAACAACAATTTGCCAAAAACCAAATTTTTGTGGCCCATTCTTCTCTTGTACGAAATTAATGGCATCCGACCAAAATTCACCTTCGGCGAGAGTAGACCAGTTTGTTACGTTGAGTTGAGCTAACGAAATAATGCCACAAGCTGCGAATATAGCAATCATCCAAGGAGCCGCTACGTTGGCTGCACGCGCTACGATTCCGTAGCCTCCGGCCGCGGTGATTGCGATAACGATACCAACGATGGCCACCAATCCGGTAAAGGAGGGATTACTAAGTCCAAACATCTCTTCAGGTACGTCAAAGGTAACCCCAACAGGAACACCTACGGCCGAAGCCGAGACGGTTACCATCGCACCAGCTAAAAAGCAAAATAGCAAGCCATTTACAGCGTTATAAAATTTAGCCAGCCCACTACCGGCAATTCGTTCCAGCTGATAATAGAGCGTAAGTCTTTTGGCCATTGCGATCGGAGTTACCAAGAATCGCCATGTCAGTACAGCCAGGACATTTCCAATAAACAGGCCCAGAATCAGGTCTTGTAAACTTGCCCCGGCCGCTAGAAATAAAGGCCCGATCATAAACTCTGTACCGGCCGCGTGTTCACCCGCGTACATACCCCAAAATTTCTCTGAGCCTAACAGCGCCTTCTGGGGAACTGGCTCACGTTCAAATTCACTTTTGGCATTTGATTCTGAATCGGTCATGCGATATTTCGTAAGAAAGAAA
>CAYGQU010000495.1:0-2550 GCA_964352045.1 uncultured Planctomycetaceae bacterium | reverse complement strand
TAAGAACAGTGCTGTAATAGCTGCGTATCTGGAGTGCATTGCGATGAGTTGTAAAATGAAATATAGTCTTTGCCAAAAATTTCGTGTCCGTCATATCACCTGATACGCGGACACTGACCTTTACCCCAACTTGGGGTAAAGGTCAAGAACGCTATTCTAGCAAATACAATCTGGACTCGAATGAAGGGGGCAGGTTAAAATCGTTTCATTGCAAGACTTCTGAGCTAGTTACGGTAGGCAATGGCATGTGTTTTCTTGTCGCAAGGTATTGATTTATCCCATCTTGCCAAGTTGGCATGGCACGTCCTATAACCTTTTGCAGTTTGTGAATATCTAAAACGCTGTAAGCGGGACGTTTTACAGGCGATGCATATTCTTCTGAAGTGATTGGTTGGACATCAACGTTAATTCCAAGTTGCTTAAACAGTTCTTTTGCAAAATCATACCAAGTCGTTGCACCACTGTTTACAATATGATAAGTACCATACTGATTCGTCTCTAGTAATTCGATAATTGCCTGAGCGACATGAGGAACATAGCTAGGCGTACAATGCTGGTCGGCGACAACACGAAGCTTAGTTAATTCTTTTGAAAGCCGAATCATCGTCTCGGTAAAATTTCGATACTGATGCAATCCATTATAGGATGAATACAGGCCACATGTACGAACGATAAAATGATTATCGTGGAGACGGGTAGATTCTTCCCCTGCCACTTTGCTTTTTGCATAAACGCCCGCAGGTGAAGTTGGCTCTTCCTCCCTATAAGGAGTCTTGCGGCCCCGGTCGCTTCCAAAGACATAGTCAGTACTTAAAGTTAAAAATGTTATACCGTAATCACTGCAAGCTTTGGCTAAGTTGTAGGCGCCTGCTACGTTCGTTGCATTGCAGGCTTCTTGGTCCCTCTCAGCTGCATCAACGGCAGTATAACCTGCGGTATTGATAACAATGTCTGGCTTGTGTTTGAGTATCGCTTTCCTAACCGCAACTAAGCTTGCGATGTCACATTGATTGCGACTTAGGCCAACCGCTTTTCGACCCAAGAGCCGTTCTAGTTCAGTTCCTAATTGGCCTGTGGATCCGAAAATGACAATCTTACGATTTCCTAGTGGCATTTCTATACGAGCTCTCTTAGGTATTGGCCATATGGGGATTTAACGTCTTGAGATTGCTCTAGAAGTTGCTCGCTAGTCAACTTACCTTGCCTCCAAGCAATTTCTTCGGGACAACAAATTTTAAGGCCTTGGCGTTGTTCGACAGTCTCGACAAAGCTTGCCGCCTGCAGTAATGACTCATGCGTTCCAGTATCAAGCCAAGCGAATCCTCGCCCCAATACTTCTACATGCAATTGGCTGAGCTTGAGATACTCTTCATTCACCGATGTGATTTCTAGTTCACCTCTAGTAGAAGGCTTTAACTTGGCTGCGATTTCTACTACTTGATTATCGTAGAAATAAAGCCCTGGAACGGCGTACTTTGATTTTGGATTCTTTGGCTTCTCTTCAAGCCCAATTGCTTTGCCGGTGGAATCGAATTCGACGATACCATATCGTTCGGGATCGCGTACTTCGTAAGCAAAGATCGTAGCACCGCTCGTGCGAGCCGCGGCTCGTTTGAGTATTTCCTGCAATCCAGCCCCGTAGAAAATATTATCGCCCAGCACCAAAGCCACATTATCTTCGCCAATGAATTCACGGCCTATGATAAATGCTTGTGCGAGTCCATCGGGGCTTGGCTGTACGGCGAAGGTTAGTTTAGCGCCAAATTGGCTGCCGTCTCCCAGCAGCCTCTTAAACGCCTCTTGATCTTGAGGCGTGGTAATAATGAGTATTTCATGAATCCCCGCAAGCAGCAATGTCGAGAGCGGATAGTATATGAGAGGTTTGTCATAGACAGGTAGCAATTGCTTGCTCACAGATATCGTTAGCGGATACATCCGTGTGCCCGACCCTCCGGCTAGAATGATTCCTTTGGTAACAGATTGGGAATTGTTCGTCATCGGTTAGTTGGCTCTCGCAATTGCCCGGTTTATCGTGAGGTTAGTAAGTAGATGGCAAAAATCCAGCCTAAGCCCAAGGCATGAATCGACATGCCAGAAGATTAATACTAACTCAACTGACATGATTCCATGATATTCCTTTTTAGAATCAATTCATTAGGTCAGGATATAAGGGCTATCTTTAACATTCTCATGACGGATTTCATCAACAGGACCTTCCTTCCCTTTACCAGCGTAAAGCTGATTCGGCGCGTTGAAGACACATCCAGGAACATCGCTAATGTTTTTGTATGCATGCACTACGCCGGGTGGGATTACAACTGAACAAGGATTCGACTGACCAGCCGTCACAACAATACGATTCTTATAGGTCGGTGAATCTTCACGTGAGTCCCAAAGATACAAGCGGAAATTTCCCGGCCCTATAAAGGCAAAGTAGTCGGTCTGGTCAACATGTTCGTGAGGACCTCGCGCCACGCCAGGTGACGTTTGGCTAATATATGCCATCTGAGGATGCAACTCTTCAGAAAGCTCGTCATTCCTGAATAGCTC
>CAYGQU010000494.1:0-2564 GCA_964352045.1 uncultured Planctomycetaceae bacterium | reverse complement strand
GTCGAGATTGGTTCATCGCTCGACGCACGTCGAAGTGCTTTAGACAATTGCCTTCAGCGGCTTGACGAACGCGATCGTGCTTTCCTTATGGCACGTTACCAGCATGACGGCAGCGTTGCACACGCCGCACAGATTGCCGGAAGGACCACGGCGGCAGCTTACAAAGCTTTAACAAGATTACGGCGGGCCCTCAGAGATTGTGTGTCCTTGCAACTGGCTGCAAAATAAACGGTTCAATTGGAGCTCCGATGATGAGCAAAGCGTCATGCAGTGTTGAATTAGATGACTTAATAGGATGGTTGCTAGATGGCGCCGAGCTTAGCCAAGTCCAAGAAGATCGTCTTCAGGCACTTCTTCTAAATGACCCAGAGCTGCTAGATCAGTTTGTTATTACTACGGCCTTGGCGAATGACCTACATCTTGTCGCTTCGCTCGCGGTCTCTGCTGACGGTGGGTTGAACCGCACCAGTGATATCGCCCATTGGGCAACTAAGAGTCCCATATCAAGCGTCATTGGAATTTCACTGGTCGCCTTAGCGGCCTCGGTCGTGTTGGTCGCCATGTCGGTCGACCGTCTCTGGCATGACTTTGTCGAAAGTCCGCTCACGACCGCTGGGCAACCCGAGTTTGTGGCAACCGTTGTCTCGCAGTCTGGATGGGCCGAAAGCGTAAAATACCCACGTGGAAGCAGGATCCCAACCGGTCGGTTTGAACTTGAGAAAGGAGTGGTCCAACTTCAACTTGACAGTGGCCCTAATCTGTTTATCGAGGGGCCCGCTCGCCTAGAGATCAAGAGTGATTTCCAGGCGCATTTAACTTTTGGCAAATTGGTGTTCCGCGATGATTCGGGCGGTGATCCGTATCTTCTATCGACCCCTTGGTCGAAATTCGTTGACCAAGGCACGGAGTACGCTGTTTCTGTAAGTGGCGACAATGAAGAGGTCCATGTTTTTTCGGGCAAAGTCGAGAGAACCGCTCTAGCTAGGGGCGATCGCTCACCGGTGGAGTTATTAAGTAGCGGTCAAACGATGCACTATAAGCGAAACGTTGCGGCATCGAATCAATCGCTTTTGACTGCCCCGGAGAAATTCATCCGTCAATTAGATGCCGATCCGTACCCACCCGAGCAACGAGGGATTACTTTTGAATCTTTCGACTATAAGAAAAAATCGGTTTTCATGAAGAGCATAGCGAATGGTGGAATTGGATGGGGTAGCGCTTGGCGCAGGAACGTACCTGACATGCCAGGGCACAACCCGAAGGAGTTCGCTCTGAGGGTCGGTGAGAGTCTCGTGTTCGGCTCGAATCGGGACCAGTCACATGGTGGCTCACTCGGCTATGTGGGGCATTGGCTTACGCACCGGAACCTTGCCGAGCCAATAGATCTAGCAGCCAATCGTGTGGTCTATGTGAGTTTTCTTTATCGACCACTAGGGATGTGGCAAGAAGGCGAAAATAGCTTGAAACTTATGTTCCATAACCCTGGCGAGGAAGTCATCGAACATCGCATCGCCATCGCATTGGATGCAGGGCGAGGACTGATACGCGGTGCTTTGTGCGGTGCTCGGAAGCAGTGTCCACTTGCCATGGCAGACGGGGAGACCTACCTCATCGTGGCGAAGATTGCCTGCTCAGCTGAAAACCCCGACCAACTCACGCTGCGGGTCTTTCAGCCCGAAGAGCCTATTAGCTTGCAAGAACCTGCCAGTTGGACCGTTATAACGCCTGCTGTTGATAGCGATGATTCGTTTCGCATTGTGAGCCTTCGCTTCAACTGCGAGCATGAGCAAAGAGTGGATGAGATTCGGATAGGTGACACATGGTCGTCCGTGACGGATGCTTGGGCGTCTAAAAAGGTTAGCAAAGACGTGAACACTGGTGGGTGAATCTCCTGTAATGCGTTGCTCCTGTTGCTTTCAAGTATTAGCTAAACGCGATGAGTCACTGGCGAAAATCTTCTGGATTTTGCTGAGGTGATTGTTTTTGGTGCGTCGGTGGCTGAAGAATGTGGCTCTTACGTTATCTCGTGGTTTAGCTCGACATTGCTCTTTAGTTATCGCTCTGTGGAATTTGTCCAGTAATCGCCCAATACTAATCGCATAAAGGTATGTACTGCTCAGCTGAATTGGTCGGCTTGGGGTAACAGACACTAGTAATGAACATCCTTCTGCAAAAACCACTTCAATAATAGGTGCAATGCTCGGTATGCGATTAACTCTATCAACCAAAAAAATTGCCCCCATTTGCGTATTTGTTTGCTTCCTGGTTAGTGCTATTGCAAGTACTTTAGAACGAGCCGTTGGTGAGCAAGTCGATCCTGCGTCGACTGACTCTCACAGTGCAGAGGTTGGCGTTCAAAGGCCTTTGGTAGCAACAATTTCAGGCGATTCAGTTGACAGACGGCCGAATATTTTGCTGGCAATTTCAGACGACCAATCGTTTCCTCATGCCGGTGCTTACGGATGTGATTGGGTTCGCACCCCATCTTTCGATGAGGTCGCTCGACGTGGAATCTTATTCAATAATTGCTACACGCCAAACGCCAAATGCGCGCCGTCTCGAAG
>CAYGQU010000493.1:0-2565 GCA_964352045.1 uncultured Planctomycetaceae bacterium | reverse complement strand
GTCTTTATTCCATCGGGCGAAGTCGGAACATCGGAGACTAGGAGCAAAGCCCCCCGAGCGATCTGGTTGCAATGGCCAACAATGAATAATGTCGCTGTTTCCATGTCGATGCCAAGGGGAGTGTACGATTTTAGCGTCTCGTGGAATTTTTTATCGTGTTCCCATACGCGTCGGTTGGTGGTGTAGATGACGCCTGTTCGGTACTCAAGACCGCGCTCAACGAGTTTGTCGGAAACAAACTTGTGAAGCTTAAAGGAGGGCAACGCGGGCACGAGGGGCGAAATGTAGTCGTCCGACGTTCCTTCGCCCCGTATAGCGCCGATCGGAAGAATAAAGTGCCCAATTTCGGTCGAGTGCTTTAACCCACCACACTTGCCCAAAAACAAAACTGCCTTAGGACGTTTGGCGGTAAGCAGGTCCATGATCGTTGCCGCGTTGGGCGACCCGATACCAAAGTTGATAAGCGTTAATCCCTCCTTATTGGTAGCCGCTTGCATGGGGCGATCTTGACCTCGAACTGCGCAGCCAAACCGTTCGGCAAAACGATCCAGGTAATCATGGAAATTCGTAAGCAGTACATAGTCGCCAAACTCTTCGAGCGGCATACCGGTGTAGCGAGATAGCCAATCGCGTGCGATAGATTCTTTCGTTACAAGATTTTTTTCTGGATCGAGCACCATGGATTGTTCAGTTAAAGGTTCGATAAAACACAATTAGGTGAGAGCTTAGAACAATAAAAATTATACGACAGGCAATGGTTTTTTACTTAGATATTAGTAAACAATTCGATCAGGCCGTTCTAACCAATTTTGAAACAAATCTCGACACGGTTCGACGAGCAACCCCGAGACAAGTTCCACGTCACTTCTACCAAGGTCCAAAAGTTTTTTAGCGGGTAAGTCGAGTTCGTTGAACCCGGCCGATTCAGCGTCGGCGATACTTGCGCCAAAGTAAACCGTTTTGACACGAGCCCAATGCAAGGCGGCCATGCACATGGGACAAGGCTCGCATGTTGTCGCAACGATTGCCCCCTCCAGCAAAATATTGCCGGTGTGAAGGCATGCCTCGCGAAGCGCATTGACTTCGGCATGAGCCGTTATATCGGTCGATAAAGCAACCGTGTTATGCGAACAAGCAACAACCTCGTCGCCAATGGCTATGGCACACCCAAAGGGAGATTGCCCCTTGTCGAGACCTTCACGGCATTTATCAACCGCTAGTTGCATGAGTGATTCAGGAGTCATCATAAATTGCTAGTTTGATTTAGTTGAGTTGATTGACTTACCGAGCACGCCACGACGCAATTTTCAAAGCTTGCCATGGCATTGCGGTTAGACGCTACAACTAGCAGCCTAAGGGGATTCCCCCCCTTATGGCAAGTTCTGCTTGGCAGAACCAGGAATAAATTGCGTTAGTTCCTTGTTTTTGCGTTACCCCTAACGGTTAAACGACGTTAGATGACTAGAAAGAAACCCTCGCCCCTTCGTTGGGGGACAGAATCTTAGGCTTAAACTTATCTAGGAGAGAAAGATGAACAGGCAAAGCATAAGCCCAATAGCAGGGCGTTATCGTCATTGGTTTTCAACCGCCATGGCAATTTTAGCACTGACGGTGAGTCTACCCGCCTCAGCCGCACCAGGTGGCCCAGGCGGACCGGGTGGCCCAGGTGGACCTGGTGGACCTGGTGGACCTGGTGGACCTGGTGGACCTGGTGGACCACAGGGCCGGATGCAAGGGCCTCCGCCAGGCGGCGGCATGGGAATCGGCATGCTGTTACGCATCGAGGAAGTTCGCACGGAATTAGGCATTTCCACAGAGCAAGAGGAGCAACTGAAAGCCAAAGGACGTGAGCTACGCGAAACAATGCGCGAACAATTTGGCGAAATGATGCGTGGCCGACGTGGCCCCAAAGCAGAACGAGGCCCCAAAGGTCCTCCTCCAGAAGGTCCCCGTCCTGAAGGACGTAATGACGAACTGCGCAAGAAGATGCATGATGAAGTCGAGGCTGGATTAACTGAAATTTTAACGACCTCGCAGCTTGAGCGACTCAAGCAAATTCATGTGCAGCAAGTTGTAAAAATGGCGGGACCACTCGCGTTGGTCCGTGGCCAACTTGGAGAAGATCTGGGGATTACTGATGAGCAGCGCACAGCTATGAAAGAAAAAGGTAAAGAAGCTCGTGGAGCGATGCGCGAAAAAATGAAGGAGCAGATGAAAGAGGCGAAGAAGCAAGCACAAGAGAGCGTCATGTCAATTCTTACCGAAGAGCAAAAGCAGAAACTTACACAAATGCAAGGTGAGCCCTTCGATCTAGAACTTCCTGATCCTCGCATGCATCGTCCAGGTGGTCCTGAAGGACGCGAAGGTTTTGATGGTCCCCGAGGGCCTCGACCTGGTGGCGAAGGAAGACCTAGAGAGGGGGGTGGCAAAAAGCGTGGTGGCCCTGGTCGTGGCGCCGGACCTGGCGCTCCACCTGTCGAATAAGTTTCTTCGACAGCATAGATTATAAAAAAGCACGGGAGCCAATAGGCTCCTGTGCTTTTAGTTTATTTCTAACTGAGCAAT
>CAYGQU010000492.1:0-2568 GCA_964352045.1 uncultured Planctomycetaceae bacterium | reverse complement strand
CAATCCGCTGGGCTCGCGAACGGGGCGTGCCCTTCTTTGGTATCTGTCTCGGAATGCAATGTGCTGTGGTCGAATATGGCCGTAGTGTCGTTGGGCTCGAAGGGGCGCATAGTACGGAATTCGACAAGGATACGAATCACCCCGTAATCTGTTTGCTTGACGAACAAAGGTCAATTACCGACATGGGAGGCACCATGCGGCTCGGAGCGCAGCCCACGACCTTGGCCGACGGATCGTTAGCTGCCAAATGCTATGGTGAGACTTCGATTAACGAACGGCATCGGCATCGCTATGAATTCAACAACCAGTACCGACAACAGTACGAAGCCCACGGCCTTCGCTTCAGCGGTACGAGTCCTGACAATAGCTTGGTAGAAGTGGTTGAAGTGCCCGACCATCCTTGGTTTTTGGCGGTGCAGTACCACCCTGAATTCAAGTCAAAGCCTATCGCACCCCAACCCTTGTTCTCAGGCTTCGTTGGTGCTGCGGTAAAGCATCGCAAACGCCGTATCGAAGAACGCCGCAGTGAAGAACGCGACGATGAAAAGAACATCAAAACAACCGATCAGTCGGCTTCTGTAAGTCTCCCAAAAGAAAACTAACCATTACGGATCCATGAGCGAAGAAAAGAAGATCATCATCGACGAAGATTGGAAATCACAAGTCGAAGCCGAAAAAGAAGCGGCCAAGCACACGGACGAGACCCCCGTAGCTGACGAATCGGAAGCCGAGCTAGGAACCGATGCAAAGGCTAAACCAACAGCTGCAGAGCATTCGGATACGGATCCTACGGATGATTCTGCCGTTGAAAAGAATAGCCTGCCCGAAGATCCGACGATGCCACCTGCCTCGATCGGTATGTTGATGTCTTCGTTGGCGACCGAAGCACTGATCTCGATGGGCCAATTCCCCCATCCTGCGACGGGTGAAACGATTCGTCGTAAGAATCAGGCCAAGTACTTAATCGATACGCTTGAAATGTTACAAGCGAAAACCAAGGGGAATTTAACCTCCGAAGAAGAAACCGCCCTATCCGACGTGCTGCATCAGCTTCGGATGGCGTTTATCCAGATCGTTTGATTGGTTGCCAGCAGACTGTTGCTTCTGTTGCTAGCCTGGAAGTCTGGCCTGTAAAGTAGTGCCGGGTTCGGCGGGTCCTAGATTTTGGACATCCTATGCCCAACTTCGCTCCGTCGTGACTTGCATCCCGTCCGCTGACAACGGTCGGTTATAAAAACAACGTGGCTAGGACTCGCCGAACGATCGGCTACTGTGCGCTTGGTATGTTGGTTGCTAGGTTTGGTTTAGCTTGTTCAGCTTTAATTGGCGAGGTTTTCAAACAGTTCTCGGAAGTTAGGCATCTGTTCGCCGATCATGGTGGCCCATGCATCGGGATGCCAAAGCTCGACACAGACAGCTGCACCGACAACGATGACAGCGCCCCCCGGTTGGACGCCTAACAGTTCTCGAAACCCTTCGGGAACCACGAGTCGGCCTCTTCCGGCCAGCGGGACGATCCGTTGCCGGGTGGACAACAACCGACCGAGCCGTTGGACATCTGTCAAACGCTGATCGAGCCTGCCGCTGAGCAATTTATTGCGGACAAGCTCGGTCGCCTGGTTTAGCTTTGTCTCCCATTCAGCACGATTCCAAAGGCTTAGGCAGCCAGGCCGTTCCTTGGCGAGTAAGCAATCTCCGCCATTGGCTTGACTTTCGGCTTTTGCCTCGTGCTTCTTGGTATCCGCTGTCATAGCGCTTTCGCTGTGGGTTAATGCCCCGGCCATGTCGGACGGTAGCGTTAAGCGATAGCGCTCGTCGAGCGTTCTTGTTGTTTCACCAGTGAGCACAGCAGACATGGTCCGTTGTTGGGTCGTCCGAAATCGAACGTCCGTGGGTTGGTCCAAAGTGGTTGATGGCTCTCCTTTTTGGAAGGAGAACACCCCGAGGTGACTGGAAGGCTCCATCAAGCCGCAGCTTGCAAGAGTCCGTCACCAAGAGCCCACCGTGGCTCACTTGCGATGGCTATCAGATAGTCTGATGACCACAGCAGACGGGATTTTAATCAATCATAGGCCCAATTCAAGTCTTATTAAGATTTTTTCGTGGGTTTTCTACCCTTTCTATTCATCAACCGGATGCAAATTGGGTTTTCCAGCCCCATGCCGAATCGACTCATCTCGAAATTACATTGCTACCCATTCAAGCAACCAGCTGGCGGTCGAGGGAGATGTTACTGGCTTCAGCACCAACTTGCCCTTAAGCGGATTCGGTGCCAGAATCGCGGCTTCGTAGCAATTAGAATTGGCCTCGATCCACCGGAAATCACCCGCTGCGACTTGTTTAACCGTGCCCCGATCGTTTGAAACAGGTCCTTCATAATCGAGGTAAAATGCCCGATGATCGGCAAGCTGCTCTGCTTCTAAGGGGAATGGCATTCCCTTTAGCTCAGGCAATGAAAGCAGCGGTATCCAAGCCGCCGGCAAATCAAAGAGATTCCAAGTAACCAGCCGATGCTCGATGGTCGTTTCATCGCGTTCAAGCATGAGATCCCAGTGCGATGGCTTGCCC
>CAYGQU010000491.1:0-2570 GCA_964352045.1 uncultured Planctomycetaceae bacterium | reverse complement strand
GCTGATGGATTTGCTGGATTCACAGCGCGAGCTTTGCAGCGACCTCCGCGACTACTACATGTCGTCTGTTAGTAATCGAATGAATGAAGTCATGAAAGTGCTAACGATCATTTCAACGATTTTTATCCCACTTAGCTTCATCGCTGGCGTCTATGGGATGAATTTTCAGAATATGCCCGAGTTACAATGGCACTATGGCTATTACTTTGCTTGGTTTTTAATGATAACCATAGCGGGTGGTTTGATTGCCTTCTTCCGTAGACAAGGTTGGTTTTTCAGCATGTACCAATCGCATAAGCCAAATCCACTTGATAATCATAGCGACTGAAAAATTAGCCACGACTCTCTTTAGTTGAAGTTAATCAAGCTTCTTTGATAAGCTGCTTCATGTCGCGGACAGCTTTTTCTAGTCCTACCATTACGGCCCGTGAAATGATGCTGTGCCCAATGTTCAACTCACAGATGTTGGGAAGGGCTGCAATGGGCTGTACATTACGATAGGTTAGCCCATGTCCAGCGTGGACTCGCAAACCCAAGTCGTTTGCCCTCGCGCCCGCTTCGGATAATCGGACCAATTCCACTTCGGATTCGCCCGTCGTGTGAGAATGGGCGTAGGGCCCCGTGTGGAGTTCGACGCCATCAACTCCTAGTTGAGCAGCGGTTTCGATCTGTGTTTTATCAGCGTCGATGAAAAGGCTGACTCGGATTTCTGCATCATACAGTTTGTGTAAGGCTTTGGCGACAACTTCGGCTTGGCCAACCACATCGAGTCCTCCCTCGGTAGTGACTTCTTCACGACGTTCGGGCACGAGAGTTACCTGCGATGGCTTCGCAGCACAAGCTATCGCTATTACTTCTTCGGCACAGGCTAATTCAAGATTCACAGGGACGGCAACCGTTTGAAGCAACAGGGTTAAATCACGGTCTTGAATATGCCGTCGATCTTCTCGCAAATGAATCGTAATGCCATCAGCCCCGCCAAGTTCGGCAAGTGTAGCTGCCCAAACCGGATCAGGCTCGTTGGTTTTACGAGCTTCGCGGATCGTTGCGACATGGTCGATATTTACGCCGAGTGTAGCCAAGGGTTTCTCCCGCTGTATCGTTAAGAAATACCCAAAGTATTCTATGATAAGAGCGATAAGTTAGTAGGTGCCGATCAACCACACTTATCTTCTTGTTAGTTCAAGATCGGGATTAAAGTGCATTTGGATTAACGTACGACGGATTTTAGGCTCGTAAGTCCTGACAAGCGACCCTCTACCGAGGTTCGTCGGATCGTACCGTTATTAACGGCTAGGCAGGAGCCGCGACAGCACGTCGCACAAACGGCTCTCATTGCCCGACTAACCGGTCCAATCCGCTCGAATTCGTGCAAAGAATCACGAACTTACCAGTAGAACTGGGTTCCGATATCGGTTTTGCCGACCTATGTTTGCTTGTCCTGCAAAACGGCGAGACGCTAACCAGTGCGTATCTCCTGGATGGTAAATGTGATTAACGAACCGTGTTACCTAAACTTGAGCCGCCGAAAGGGCGGTGCATCATGACTTGTCAGCAATTGGCCACGCGGATTCAGCATCTTCAGCCCGAGGCATCTCCACAAGATGTTGCTAGGCTTTGTTTGTTGCTAACGAATTCCTACAAAGATCTCAAACCTCTCGCCGAGGACCGTGCCCTGCAATCCGCTTGGCAACAAACCGGCTTGAAGCTTCAGTTCGCCACCGATCAGCATGCTGCCATGACAGCAGAGTTGGAAGAACTCGCAAATTCTGATCCTAAGTCTTTCAGCCAAGAGCAGATTTGGGTCTTGATTCGCGCGATCAAAGTCCAGAGCCAAATCTTGCAGCTCTATGTCGGGCATCCGGTGCTCGACGTTTAATCGATCACTTAACGAATGGCTTTTCTGACACACCCCTTTTCAGCTAATCTGTTAATATTCTGCTCAGCTAAGCTGACTTATCATCGCAATGGCGACGTTCATATAAATCACAATGCCGGCGATGTCGATGATGCCCGCCACAAAGGGGTTACTCATTAGCGCCGGATCGAGCCCCATTTTTTGGAACATGAGCGGCAGCGCTCCGCCACAAAGGGTTCCACATACAACGACCAATAGCAAGGTGATTGGCACGACCATCACTTCATAAAGCGTTGGTGGAAGGCTCACGTTGCCACCGATCAGGTCAATGCTTTCTGATGACCTGACACTCTCAGTGACGTTTACTTCTGCGCTTATTTTACTGTCTCCGACTGCTTCCGCAACGGGTGTCGATCTCGTCAGCAGCCAAGCACTGCCGAATCCAAGAACCGCCAACGCACCGCCCAGACAAAGGCCCATGACAAGTTCACGCCGCAACACGCGATACCAATCGCTCAACGTGACTTGTCCATCCGTAAGCCCACGGATGACAAGCGTTGCTGATTGGCTTCCTGTGTTGCCTCCGCTTGAAATTACAAGCGGGATAAATAGCACGAGCCAAGTCACCTTCTGAAAATCGGCTTCGTAAGATCGTAAAGCAAGTGCGGTTAAAAGTGCCGCAATGAAAAGTACGCTTAACCAAATACCTCGG
>CAYGQU010000490.1:1116-2571 GCA_964352045.1 uncultured Planctomycetaceae bacterium | reverse complement strand
CTGCGAGCCAACGCATGGCGGCTTGCATCATCACGATCGGCACAGCCATGTTGGGTGCAACGACCGCTGAGATTTTTGACGTGGCAACCAACGACTTCATAGTCCCGGCATCGTAGCCAGTCGTTCCCATAACGAACGGGATCCCCTGCTCGGCATACCAAGCAGCGTTCGCAATGGCCGAGTCGGGCGTGCTGTAATCGACCGCCAGCAGTCCCGTTGGACGAACAATTTCATCACGACGGTTGGCGCCGACGAGCGTGACCTCACGCTCTCCGACTAGGCATGCCTGGCCATGCCGTGCGGGGCTCGTGATGGCGGCAACCAACTCGAATTGATTGCTCGCTTCAACGAGCAAGGCTGTTTCGAGCGCCATCTTGCCCGGCAGGCCAGCGATAACAACAGGCGTCTTAATAGACTGATCCGACGACATACGACTACTCTTCTTCGCGAAGAATCGAGTTCAATGCCACACGACCGTCGGTCTTTTCGTCACGTACTTTCTTGACGATGATCGCATAGGTCGAGCAAGGGCCCTTCTTCGAGGGCAACGTTCCTGGCACGCAAACTGCTCGAGCGGGGATGCGACCAAACGGTAGTAACTCACCCGACAACTCGTCGTAAATTTTGGTCGAAGCGCCAACGAAGCAACCCATCGCAAGGACGGCTCCCTCTTCGACAACAACCCCTTCGGCAACTTCCGAGCGAGCGCCGATAAAGACATCATCTTCAATAATCACGGGGCCCGCCTGCAAAGGTTCGAGCACGCCGCCGATGCCAACACCACCCGAGATATGACAATTCTTACCAATTTGAGCACACGAACCGACGGTCGACCAAGTGTCGATCATCGTGCCCGATCCAACACGAGCACCGATATTGATGTAACAAGGCATGAGCACAGCACCCGACTCGATGAAAGAACCGTAACGTGCCGTTGCCGTTGGGACCGACCGAACGCCGGCCGCTTCCCAGCCGGTCTTGAGTGGTACCTTGTCGAACCATTCTTGCGGACCAGCGACCATCTTCACATTGTCGTGATAACGGAAGTAAAGCAAAACAGCTTTCTTCACCCACTGGTTGGTATGCCATACACCGTCGAATTTTTCGGCGACGCTAATGTGGCCCCCATCGAGCAGATCGAGCACTTGCGAGACGACTGCCTGATCGGCTTCGCCTTTGGCGTCCGCTTCCCAAATCGCGTTGATCTTGTTTTCTAACTTGCCGACAATCTCAGCATTGTGTGTTAGTTCTGCGTTAGTCATCTCTCTTGATTCCGTTAAGGCTAAAGCATTGGCCCGCTAGAGGCTCAGGCGCGGGCTAGGTTGTTCATTTGGGGGAATTCGCTGATCGCTTCCGCTTTGCTAATCAGCTGACGGGCTTCCGATTGGTGCGGTTCGTCTAATTCGTCGATCGTAACCAGTGGAAGGCGAACACCCGTGTTGAGCATCGCGTGGA
>CAYGQU010000490.1:0-1106 GCA_964352045.1 uncultured Planctomycetaceae bacterium | reverse complement strand
ATGCATGGCTGAAGCGCCGCTTGCAATTCGTCGGCAGCAGCGAAGTCACCTGCGTTGGCGAGTTCGGTCACACGCTGGAACTCGGCGGGCCAACGGTTGCCAGACGCTGTGATCAGGCCAATACCGCCGAGCTTAATCACGCTGCTTGCAAGGTGGTCTTCGCCTGACATGATGGCGAACTCGTCAGGGTTCGTCGCGGCGTAGATTTCTTTGAGTGAATCAAGATCGCCAGTCGCGTCCTTCACCGCAGCAATCGCGGGATGCGAAGCGAGGCGGATCATCGTTTTCGGTTCGATTCGGCTCCCGGTTCGGCCAGGGATATTGTAAAGAATGATCGAGGTATCCAATTCGGCCGTTAGATCAGCGACCGCTTCGAAGTGCTTGATCAAACCTTCTTGCGGTGGGTTGTTGTAGTAACCGGTAACGTGCAGCAGCGCATCAGGCTGAACGGCGTTGATGATGTTGCGCGACATATAAATCGCTTCGGCCGTTGCGTTCGAGCCAGCACTCGCAAGGCAAGTCACCGGTCGGCCCCGTTCCTTCGCCCCGGCTCGCGTGTACTCGATGCCGCGCGTGCAAAGTTCGATCTGTTCGGCATGGCTAAGCGTCGCTGACTGGCCGGTGGTGCCTGCGAAGAGGAGCCCGGTAACGCCCGCATCGAGGCAGGTATCGATCAGTTGATAGAGTTTCTCGAAGTCGATCACCATCAACGATCCGCAGGGGATCATGGGCGTGACGAGCGCGACGTGCGAGCCGCGAAGTTGCTCATTGGTAATCATGGGAGGACCTTGATGGGAAACTGTTTGGTTGATGGATCGGACGTCAATAAAGGGAGGTTACGCTGCGCGAATTGAAGGAAATCGGCTCAAGCAGCCCCACATTCTAGGGAAAAACGCCCCGCACGGCTATGACCGGAGGATTTTGGGGCCGGAAAGCGGAAAAACGGGGCCGTTTCGAGGGAGAAGACCCATCCCACAGGGGGAGGTTCGGTGGGCGCGGGGCCTGCTTAAAAGTGGGGAACCGCCAAGCCGCCAAGCAGCAAGGAAAGAAGTGGGAACCACGGCGACACGGCGAAGCTTGAGCCGAGGTGTTACTCCCTCCTCCTT
>CAYGQU010000489.1:1811-2579 GCA_964352045.1 uncultured Planctomycetaceae bacterium | reverse complement strand
GGTGGGTACCGTGGCGGCGGCCGTGGTGGCCAAAACCGTAGTGGCGGCGGCGGACCGCGTGGCGGACGCCGAAATGGCCCCGGACAAGGTTTCAATCAGCGACGCGACAACGAACCTGATTTTGGCCCCCCCGGAACCATTACCCCAGGATCGGGCGTGCTGGAAATGCACCCCAACGGGTATGGATTCTTGCGTGATCCAAAAACCAACTTTACCCGCGAACGGATCGATCCCTTCGTACCTGGTACGATGATCGAAAAGTACGGCCTGCGTGAAGGGCTCATGCTCAGCGGCATGGTTCAGCAGCAACGCCGCGACCAAGGCCCTCGTCTTAAAGAACTTTTGGATGTCGAAGGCTTGGCTCCAGAAGAGTACCTCGAAGTCAAATACTTTGAAGATCTAACACCGATTACGCCCGAAGAATGGCTTCGCCTAGAAACCGGTGCTGAACCACTATCCATGCGTGTGATGGACTTACTTTGCCCACTTGGTAAAGGTCAACGAGCGTTGCTCGTGGCTCCGCCTCGAACGGGAAAGACAGTGCTAACTCAGCACATCAGTAACGCTATCAGCGAAAACTACCCATCGATTGCTTTGATGGTTTTGTTGATTGACGAGCGTCCTGAAGAAGTCACTGACATGCGTCGTAGCGTTAAAGGCGAAGTTCTTGCCAGTAGCCTCGACTGTGACGTCGAGTCGCACGTTCGGTTAGCTCAGCTAACGCTCGAACGCTGCTAGCGACTTGCCGAAATGGGCAAGGAGGTCTTG
>CAYGQU010000489.1:0-1801 GCA_964352045.1 uncultured Planctomycetaceae bacterium | reverse complement strand
CGTCTTTCTTATGATGGACTCGATTACACGTCTAGCAAGAGCGTTCAACAAATGGGTTGGCAACACTGGCCGAACCATGAGTGGAGGGGTCGATATCAAAGCAATGGATATCCCCAAAAAACTCTTCGCAACTGCCCGGGCGTTTGAAGAAGGGGGCTCCTTAACGATTGTCGGCACGGCATTGATTGATACCGGTAGCCGAATGGACGACCTTATTTTCCAAGAGTTCAAAGGAACAGGCAACATGGAGTTGGTTCTCGATCGCAAACTGTCGGATCGAAGAATCTGGCCTTCGATTGATTTGGATCAATCGGGCACGCGTCGCGAAGAGAAACTACTTTCGCCCGAAACGCTACATGCTGCCACGATGTTACGCCGTACGCTTTCCAGCATGCATCCAATTGATGCCATGGAACAGCTGACTGGCAAATTAAGTAAATTCGAGAGTAACGAAGAGTTTCTGAACCTCATCCAAGGTGCGGGAGCAGTCGATTAAGCAGCAAAGATTCTCCCCATGGAATTGACCTGCTACTCTACAAGCACGATTCCTTTTCGGGTACCCCACGGCAAAGCCTTAATCTAAGGGGCATTTATCCGAGGGGGATTTATTTTTTGGCACGAAGGCGCTAACCTGATGGCCAAAGAGTGGCGATATCAGAAGGAGCTTGAGCTAGGACAGCCGTTCTTAGCTCTTTTGAAGCGACCAGGAGGATATGCGAATGGCTAGCAGCCTGCTTGGAATGCAGGTGCCGGGCAACCGGTTGCGGGTTCGACTCCCGTGTCCTCCGCTTTAGGCGATTTTTTTGTTCAAGGTTTGTCGCAACTTTTCGTAAGGGGTTACTGATTACCCCGTTACGGAAGCAAGATAAACCGACTAGAATGCTTACTTGTCAGCAAGCTACAGCTTCTAGATACGAAGGCTGAAGTGAGACAATTTCGTTCTTATCGAAGCTGGCAAAGCAACCGCTTAATATGTGAGCCCGTAGCTCAGTCGGTAGAGCAACGGACTTTTAATC
Source organism: uncultured Planctomycetaceae bacterium (assembly GCA_964352045.1). Lineage (GTDB taxonomy): Bacteria > Planctomycetota > Planctomycetia > Pirellulales > Lacipirellulaceae > CAYGQU01. The sequence goes on along the minus strand of CAYGQU010000489.1, from coordinate 785 downwards.
CGTGGGTCGCGCGTTCGAGTCGCGCCGGGCTCATTCAAAAACCTCTAGTTCGCTAGAGGTTTTTTTGTGCGCCGACTTTTGTCGTGTAAGCATATAGGATAATCGTTAAATAACTTTGAGTATTTCGCGAAATTGGTGCATCGACATTCGCGTATCTTAAGATTGCTGGAGCGGCTTAATACCGAGCTATCGTCGGGTCAATTTCTAGGGCCCAGGCTTCGATGCCGCCTGCCATGCTCTGAGCTTGCGGAAAGCCATTCTCGCGTAGCCACATGGCGGTCTGTGCACTACGCATCCCGTGGTGGCAATATACAATCAAGTCATTACTAGCATTTTCCTCCGCCGCGGACTTTAGCTTATCCAAGCTTGAAGGGATCTGTTGCATCGGGACCAACCGCGCTTCGGAGAGGTTCACAATTGCATGTTCGCTCGGTTCTCGACAGTCGATAAGCAACGGCTTTTTATCGGATGCAAGCCGCTTTTTAACTTCATGACAGCTAATTTCGAGCGGTAGGTCGGTCATTTTTTGAACCAATGAAATGAAAGAGGCAGGGAGAAAAACTAATTACCACCGGCTATAAGCGAGTGGGAAGCTACTTTAAGGGATGCTGCTATGGGTAGGCACTGTTATGGCAAACAAAAACCGCGGCATCAGACGATGCTGATGCCGCGGTCGAGTCGTTAGCTATTGCGATCGAATTTTGAATTCTCCAAGGAGAATTTAAAAAGAGAGCCCTAGCGTCTAAATTTCCGTGTCGCTGATTGGCTCACGACCACCCTTGGTG
>CAYGQU010000488.1:0-2582 GCA_964352045.1 uncultured Planctomycetaceae bacterium | reverse complement strand
CGTTTGTAGGGCCAAACATGGCTGACGGTAACGATTTCCATCGGTCGGTCGTCCCAGCTTGGTAATTCACCCGCTGCTTTTGCTACCCACTCATCGGGGACACCATTATAGAAAACGACCGACCGTTTAGGTTGGAGATTGTGATGCTCGCATATCAAATCCCGTAGGTAGGTACTCGTCCAACCACAAACGGCTGCCCGATTAAGCGAATTACGATTTTCGCGACGCTTGAGCCAAGCGGCAAAACGCTCGAACAAGGTTTCCCATGCTTCAGGACGGTAGGGGAACGGATCTTGGAAGTGAGCCAGCGTCGGTACTTTCACCCCGTTAAGCACCATGCCATTCAGCTGAACGACAGCCGAGTAGCCCTGTTGGTTAATCCGCTCAGTGAGTGGCCCCCGTTCGTAGCGCTTTCGGGCACGAATGCCAGCAGTTTCTTTGGGCGCCCTGAGCAACTGACAATTGTCCGGAAAGGTTTCCGCCTCAAATTCGCGCTGCAACGAGTGGTCGGCAATGACACCGAGATCGAACTCCCAGTCAGGGCGCGCCTGAGCCATGTAGCGAGCCAATTCGCGGGCTACGGTGTAGCCCCCGCCCGTACCAACCGAGTGTCCGTTGATAAAAACCTTTGCAGCCACTGACAGTTACAACCTTTTCGTTGTTAATTTGTTTCGAGAAATAACAGACAATTAAACGGGGCACCAAGTATTGGAAAAACGAGACGCTTCCGCCTGGTGCTTCAGCTCGAGGGTAGATTTATCAAAAGTGGCAACTCGACGACGAAACCATCCATCATGTACTAGCACAATTGTGTCGTCAGTCTCAGCCATCTGCCAACGTAGTTGGGGTCGGGCAAAATTGCGCCCGCTTATTCTAGCAGACTCAGCGTACTTTGCCTGTATCGCTGACCAGGATGGGTGATTTGCCTCAATACGCTTCGCGCCATGGCAAATCTGGCAACCTGTCTGGTCTATGAATTTCTGCGGAATTGACAATCGACACCGTGGACAAGTACCAAATTCAGTGGTTAATACCAAATCGCCTGATAAGGGGCATGGCTTGAGTAAATCGGGCTCAACCTGCTTGCCAGTGACCGAACATCGCTCCAAATCGGCAGCAACGTGCCGATGCCCGGTGACTTCGCATCGAACAACTTCTTCAGAAGCGACGATTTCGTGGTTATCGAGGGAGGTCAGAGAAAACGTTTCCCGACCAGTTCGAGGACAAACGACTGGGGGCGCTGTAAGCGTCTTCGCCCAACCCTCGAAGGGCGCCTCGACCGACTGATCACCAAACTCAAAGCGAAGGCGACCCGACGCGCGACGCGCCCAAACAATGGCCAGCAAATGGGAAGATTCCAAACCAACATCTTCAACCATTAACTTCTTGAACGTCGTTATCTGATCGAGAGCGTGGACTGATAAACGAGGTAGGGGTTCCTTAGCCTGCTTTGTTTCATTCAAGCCTAATTCTTTGACAAGCTTCGCCGAGACCGCTTCTCCCTCAATATCAAAATAGCGATGCAAGACGATCGATCCGTCATCGGTCTTACCAACAGATGTATTTTCCTGTTCGGTTGCCGAACCGTTAACGGAACCGATTTGAGTGAACCGAATGAAGGGGATTTCTTCCAAATGGCAACCAGCTACGAGTGCCTTGCCACCATCCAGTTCATAGGCATCGAACAACCGATCTGTGAGCTCATGCACCGCCTCGGGCTCGTACTGTGGGCAAAGATTGGCAGGCGTAGGCTTCTCTTCCAACTTAGCAATCAAACCCTTGAGTAGTTCGGTTTGGGTTGTTGCCGTTAGCAGGGGACCCGTTGCTTCGGCGTCTGTTTCGACCGACTCTGTTTTGGCTGAGCGTCGGAGTGACCAGCGGCGACGAATCTTTGAAGCGCTAGGGTTCGAATCGGCCTGGTTTGCATCGCGGTTCGCATCAAACGTATCTTGTTCGAGCCGATAAGTGGTACCATCAAACGCCAAAGCACAACACAATTCATCAACGGCCCAGGCAGCAAACCGCGTCCAGGGTTCCTGGAAAGCAGGGATGGCGGCGATTGTTTCAGTTGGGACCACGAACAGGTACTTTTTTGCTTTCTAAAGCTTCTGAAACCTTGCAGTTCAGACACGCCGTTTTCTTAGGATATAAATAATGTCTTCGGTCTTTGAGTCGATTGTAATCGTCTCCGATAGATCGTAAGCAAAATCGTACATGGCAATGACCTGGAATTCAGGAACTCGTTCAATTAAATCTGCCATCTGTTTGGCCGTATAAGTCCTAAAACCGGTCTGATCGACTAAACGGAACGATTTAGTGGGCGTGTAGACGTCAAAACTCATTCCAACCGTCTCGACACGTTTACGCCGGTCGAGCGTTTCGCTCCACATGCGTGAGAGTACGCTGAGGTGTCCGCGACGGGCAGCCCAACTCTCTTCGTCCGCTTCTGGCTTCCCTTTGGCGGGCGTCAAATGAAGCCCCAGCACATAGAGCCCACCCGTCCGAAGCGATGCGGCAGTCGATCGAAGGTGCCCCTCAGCAGACTCTTCACTCGGCAAATGCCGGAAGCTGTTGATCGTATT
>CAYGQU010000487.1:0-2588 GCA_964352045.1 uncultured Planctomycetaceae bacterium | reverse complement strand
GACCAACGAAGGATTTGTCGTAACCGATGGCGGCAGCTTGCAGCTAACTGACAAAGGGCGTGAATCGGCAGCGAAGCTTGTCCGTTCGCACCGCTTGTGGGAGAAATACCTCGTCGAGCGAGTTGGTATCAAAGAGGACCATGTCCACGAGCCAGCCCACATGGTCGAACATTATCTCGATAAGAAACTCGACGAAGCGCTCGAGCAAACCCTCGACGATGCCACACAAGACCCCCATGGCCGGACGATTCCGCCAAGTGAATAGTGCGGGTTAAAGAGAGCCCCAGCGGGGCGACAGCGCATAGCCGCACAAGCCCCTGCAATACCTTCTTACTTCTTAATCAACCCGCGTAGCGTGCGTAGATTGATCACGTCAAGATCTTCGCCATCCTGTTCCCCTTTGGGCGTTTCCATGTACATCGGCACCTCGTTGAACCGTGCGTCGTTCATCAGATGCCGGAATGGTTCGAGACCCATCTCTCCTTCGCCAATCGCGGCGTGACGGTCTTTGCGAGCAGCGAACGGCTTGAGGCTGTCGTTCACATGGAATGCCTTCACACGATCAAGGCCAACTGCTTCGTCGAGTTGCCGCATCGTGTCGGCATACTCTTCGGCCGTCTCCATCGGGTAGCCAGCTGAAAAGACGTGGCATGTATCGAAACAAACTCCAAGCCGATCGGCGTCGGCAACCTGTTCGATGATCGAGCCGAGGTGTTCGAACTTCCAGCCAAGATTGCTTCCTTGCCCAGCCGTCGTTTCCAGCAAAACTTTCGACGTGCAATCGGGAAGACGGTTGTGCAACTCATCGAGACCCGCGGCGATGCGCGTGAGACCTTCTTCTTCGCTGCTGGTGGTGAACGAACCAGGGTGGGCGACAACGTAAGGAATGCTCAGTTGTTCGGCCCGTTCGAGTTCGATGACAATCGCATCAATCGACTTGTTCCAAAGCTCATCTTTGGGGCTAGCCAAGTTGATTAGATAAGAGTCATGTGAAATCGGATGCGTGATGCCATGCTCCTGCATCGCATCACGAAATTTCGCGACCTCATCCTCAGTGATCGGCTTCGCCTTCCACTGGTTATTGTTTTTGGTAAAGAGCTGAACACATTGGCAGCCAGCCGCATGTGCCGCATTGACCGCCTTATAGTATCCGCCCGAAATCGACATGTGTGCGCCTAGTATGCTCATGGAATTGATCGTACGGCGCGAGTCGATTTTCGGGTAGGGGGCACACCCAAACCTCTAAACAATCTACACAATAATTAATTAAACAGGTAAGAGAGGGTAGCCTCGATTGACGTCCAGCCTATCGAGGTCGCAACGCGACAAGAGGCCCTATTCTTTGGTTCAACTATTCGTAGGGTAGTACTGACTTTTGTGAGCAAGTGATAGATTTAGCGATGAGTCTTAACTCGAACGATTGTCGGTGAGGCGTTAGCCACAGGAGGTGATACGGTATTTTATTATGTGATCGTTGCAAAGAATCGTGTTCGACCTCTTGTGCTGACGCACACCGACAATCATTCGAAGGCGTCTTCACGCTTGCCGAGTTGTCCGCTCATGAAAGTCGGTGCTACCCGCTACGAGCAATGAGAGATAAATATATGAAAGTCATTCTGCTTAGGCTTGACTCGGTGTCTCAATAGACAAGAAAATCATGCTTCAGTCTTCGATTATTAAAATCCTGGTTTTTTGAATGGCAATCAATGAACGGACTACAGCTCATTGGGTTAAAAGAACGAATCGCAAAAAGTTTTACCGAGTCAAATTGGATGGAATTAGGTTTGATTACAGGTTGCCTTGACATCGTTGAATCAGATCATAGGTTGTTAAGAAGCCTGTCTTTTAGCGACCCTGATTACGAAGGTAGAGTAATAGCTGTTTTAAGAAAGATTACTGATAAATCTGAAGCGAATTTAGGCATTGTAGTAAGTTACCTAGATGATAAATTTCCTCCCCTTGGAATTAGTATTTCGAGTCACAATGAGAAAAAGAGGCAAATCTTATTTTCACCAGAGGTTTTCAAAGTACCGGAGGTTGAAGTAAATCCCTTGATGGTTTCCGTCATGATGCCATTCACACCTGAATTTGAGGCAGTTTTCGCTGCAATAAAGGTTGCCGCGGTTTCTGGGGGGTACAGTTCTTGTTTGCGGGTGAAAGATATGTGGGAGGATTCCGCAATAATTCAAGACATATTTGCCATAATTTTTGAGTCTAGTGTAGTTGTGTGTGATTTTTCAGGTCAGAACCCTAATGTTTTTTATGAGGCGGGAATAGCGCACACACTTGGTAAGCATGTAATTCCTATCACTCAGCACAAAAAAGATGTTCCTTTTGATGTAGGACACCATCGGTATATTGAATACCTCAAAAACATAGAAGGACTTCAAGATTTGACCACGAATCTTTCGCAACGCTTTATTACTTTGGAAAAGAGAAACGTTCCACCATTTCCATATTGAGCAAGGCATTTAATCTTGCTTAAGAAACCTGCTACAATACTTTAATTACTGAAGAGGACCGGGTGGCCGCTGGCTGTCTTTGACAGCGGGAGGAAAGTCCGGGCTCCGTAGGGCAGGGTGGTGGGT
>CAYGQU010000486.1:0-2590 GCA_964352045.1 uncultured Planctomycetaceae bacterium | reverse complement strand
CTTCCGACCCACCGGGTGGTCCATCCTTAACTTCCTCAACGCTAAAGGTCATGCCTGGCAGGGGTTTGATATTCTCACGCAGGTAGCGAATAACGTCCTGTTCTTGAATTGTCCGGTCCATTGGCGGAACAAGCTCGACTTGTACCTGGCCAAACTCGGGTCCCGTTGCGCCATCTTCATCAATTCGCATGGCAAGTGCGCCCGAGGCGCCGGCTGAAGTGACGTAGTGCCTCAAAGCCCCCGTCGATCGCCAACGCTCGATCGGTTCGGTGATGACTCGCGATGCGGCAAGCGTTTGCTCAACGCTATAACCCAACGGCAATTCATATTTAACAATGAATTGCCCACGATCGCTCGTGGGAAAGAAATTGAATCCCAAATAACCAACAAGAACTTTTGCACCGATACAGGCAAGGATTGCCCAGCAAAGAATGAACGCTCGATTTTCGATTGAGAACCGAAGCACTACCGCATATAACTTGGTAAACGGGTTCGTCATCGTCTGTTTGACGATTGGATTTCCTTCGGCATCTTGCTGGCGCGAGTACCACCTAGCCGCTAAGGTGGGGATCACAAAGTGATCGACTAAGATCGACCCGATTAGAGCAACGCTCACGACCTTGGGCATTACGCCCATAAAGACGCCCATGATGCCGGGGACAAGCAACATTGGCAAGTAGGCAGCCACGGTGGTTAGGTCGGCGGCAATCACGGGGATACCGACTTCGTGAATGCCATCTTTTGCTGCAACGACGGGGTCTTTTCCCATTTCAATGTGCCGATGGATATTTTCAGCAACAATGATCGCCCCATCGACGACCATACCGAGCACGAGGATAAAACTAAAGATCACCATATTCGACACGGGAATGCCGCCGAAGTAGAGAAAAATCAAAGCGACCGACATGCTGAAAGGAATTGCCGTGAGCACCAAGACAGAAATCCGAAGTCCCATCGTCCAAGCAAGAATCACTAGCACCAGCATGGCGCCGAAAATGGCGCTCGATCCGAGCACACGGAACATGACCCAAATTTCTTGCGATGAATCGCGGGTTGTCTCGAACGTAATATCGGGGTACTGTGATTTAAGCGACTCGACCATCACGTTCAATGCTCGTGCTGCACCAAGCGTGTTGATGCCCGCTTCTTTATTGACAATAATCGTCGCGCCAGGCCGTCCGTCAAATTCTGCCTGATTCATAACCCGGCGGTAGCCATCCACCACCTGAGCAATATCCCGAACACGGATTACTTGACCCTCTTTGCTGCTGACAACCGCCTCGGCAATGTCATCGACGCCCCGTAGTTTCGTCTCGTTACGAACTTGACGATCGTATTCCAACGTACGGAATGAGCCAGCAGGGAGTTCGGCGTGGAACGCAGTGAGCGATTGTCGGATATCGCCAAGCGTTATCCCGTACTCGGCTGCTAGATCAGGATCGATATTAACTTGGATTTCACGTTCTTTGCCACCAAATAGTTGGGTATTGGCAACGCCATCGACGGTTTCAATTTGTTCCTGAACTTCTTCAGCAATGGTCTTGAGGGTCCGCTCGTCGAATCCATCTGGGGGAGTCATATTCACTAGCATTAGTGGTAGATTCTCAAAATCAACGTCCGTGATGATTGGTTGTACTTCGCGGCCTGTTGGAAGTTGGCTACGAATACGATCAACCAAGTCTTTTACTTCGCGACGAGCTTCGTCGGGTAGGATTCCGTCGAGGAAGACAACTTGTGTAACGGCCGAGCCACGCATGCTTGTCGAAGCGATAAAATCGACACTCTGCAATTCGGTTAGCGCATCTTCCACTTTACGAATAATTTCATTCTCAGCCTCTTCGGGTTGAGAATCAGGATAGGGGATCACAACAAGCACAATCGCTTTGGTAATCGCGGGTCCGAGCTGTACCGGAGTAAAGAAGGCGGCATAGGCTGCCAATAAAAGTACCAAGATGACGCTTACCAGCACCATACGGGGTCGATCAACGGCGGCGTCACTAAGGTGTTTCACAGCAAATAATTTCCAGTAATTTGAAACAAGCTAACAGCTTAAAGATTAACGACTCGCAACGTTTGGTTCGGTTCTGAATGATTTGGATGTTTCGTCTGCGAGAATTTCGTCTTCCTGCTTCGGTACTACCCGAACTAGTTGACCATCGCGCAGTCGCTGTTGACCGCGGGTGACGACTTGGTTGATTTCGTAGGACGTGGCTGGTAGCAACATGGTTTGGCCTTGATCAATCCAATCGTAAACCTCGACTCGTCGAGCTCGATGAACTTCACCACGGCTAACGTCCCAAAACATGACTTTCATCTCGGTAGGCAACTCGTCAATGGTATAGAGATACGACTTACCTGCCCGAAAGAGGACCGATTGTTCAGGAACTTGGTATGCAAGCAGACGGTCGGTCACAATTTGAGATGTCGCTACCATGCCGGGTCGTAATAATCCCTCACGATTTGGTATGAGCACTTCGACTTCAAAAAGCCCTGTCGTTTCGTCGGCCATTTGAGCAATATGATGTACCTCGGCTTCGATCGGCGGCCAAGCCCGGCCACGCACGTCGGTTCCTTCGAGTTGGACATAGGC
>CAYGQU010000485.1:0-2592 GCA_964352045.1 uncultured Planctomycetaceae bacterium | reverse complement strand
CTGATCTACTCGGCAGGTCCTGACGAAGAGTATGGCATGGCGACCACAATCGCCTCAGGAGGCGTTCCTGCCCTCTTCGGTTACACGAATATCCCCCTCTTGGGGCTCAATAAAAGTCGAAAAAACTTGTCGGGCCAAACCCAACTAGTTCTCAATCCGTATGGTAAAATGGATCTTGATGGGGATGGATCGGGCGATGCCTACGTTGGCACACCACTCGATGGCGATGAGTATGGCGTGGCACCTCTGAGTAGTCTTTCAGTGCAACCTGAGCAACATGTTGATAATTTAACAAACCACCAAATCACGGCGCGCTAGGGCGTGCCCTTATCCGAGGCGCGACGCGGGCCAACTTATTTAATGGGGCGAGTCTCTGCGGGCAAACAGAGACTCCCAAGCGGAGAGGCGTCGTATGAATACGGTTAATATGAAAGCAGTCTTGTTAACAAGACTCGCCACGGGAGTTTTTGCATCGAAGGAGCATTCCTTTCGGTTGAGGACGGTGCGCCGTGCCGATAGTTCTCGAATCGCAATAGGCAGACGACCTGCACGGGGGATGACGCTCATCGAGCTATTGGTCGTCACGGTGCTCGTTTCGATTTTGGTGACGACTGCCATCCCGGTCTTATCGCCCAACAACGATTCTCGCAAGATTCGCGAAGCCTCGCGTGCGGTGAATGCCTTCTTCGCTTCGGCCCAGGCCAAAGCGATCGAAACGGGACGACCGTTCGGCGTCACCTTCAAACGACTGTCGGACGACACGGGTTCGGTAGAGGATGCGGGCGTTTGCCTCGAACTGCAACAGGTCGAAGTCCCCTCGACCTACACCGGGTTGGATGGGAACTCGCTGGCAAGCCTTTCGATCAATAACCAGTATGCTGCCGGTAGAAACTGGCGAGCAGCTCCCTATTTTTTGCAGTTAGTGCGTAAGGATGACGAAGTACAGGACGTCAACACGGCAACCAACGGCAAGCTTCCGCTTGGTTACGATGCCGATCTCTTTCCTCCTTCTTTCTTTCGCGAGAATGATTTAATTGAAACGCAGGGACAACTCTTTCGGATCGTCGGCTGCTCAACGCCTATCGACGAGAATGGCTACTACGAACAACCCAATACCTCGACATTGGTACAGCTCGCTCTGGCACCCGTTAACTATGTCGTGCCTAAGTCGGCCGACGAATTGGTACAGGAGTATTTGGGCATCATTCCCACGTTCGATAACAACGGTCAAGAACTTCCTTCGCCTGAGGTGTTAGCCAATGCTGACAATAACGACCCAGCCTACAATTACTGCTGGACGACCCCTGCCCCTTACCGCGTTATGCGGCAACCAATCCCCTCCTCGGGCGAGCCATTACAGCTGCCCGGCGGAACGGCAATAGACCTCGGTGCCTCGGGTGTGAATCTGCCACAGATCGCAACGTCTGAGGATCGGTTCTATACGCGCACCGATTCTAACGGCAATGTGAAAACGGTCGTCGGTTCGCCCACCTTGCTTTTCACCCCAAGCGGAGGAATCCAACTCCAGTTGCCGGGAGAAGAAATGCAGCCGGTGATTGGAACGATTGCGTTATGCATCGGCCGTCGTGAACTGATCCCTTACGAGCCAACCGAAGGGGCATCGGGCCGTTATAACCAATCGGAACAAGCTACCGATTATCCGATTGATCTTACCGTTGATATCGTTTCGGAACGACTAGCTAATAAAGATGGCACGACGGCCGAGTCGGAAGAAGTTCGTGAGATCATGAACAAATACAACTGGTTGAATCTCGATACGCGGTGGGTCGTGCTAAGTGGCCGGAGTGGTTCGATAGCGTCGGTTGCTAACAGCTATGTTGATCCAACACGGGATCCAAATAACAACGCTAACGACAATCGGTTTACAGTCGAAGAGCAGCTTGCCGTGGCACTGAGTAACGCCCCAAGCCGTCAATCAGTAGGAGGGCGGTAAGCATGCTTAGGAACAACGACTCGATGCCGAATAGTTCTCGTGCCGCTTTAACGCTTGCCGAGGTGTTGGTCTCGATGGGGATCATGACGATTGGCTTGCTTGGTGTGGCCTCGCTCTTTCCGGTTGGAGGGCACTACATGCAGCAAGGCGAAGTCATCGACACTGCCGACGCCATCGCCCAAGCAGCGCTGGACGACGCCATTATCCGCGGGCATTTGGATCCGGAGAATTGGGTTATCCTTGATATTGATAGATTAAAATACGCTGCTGGTGTCACACCTGTTGCACCCAACAAGCCTGCTGCAGTAGCAGTTGTGAATTTGAATCGGCTTGCTCCTGCGTTAAGAGATGCGTTGCATTATGCTAACAACACGACAAATGGAAGAGCCATGACGGGTTCACTTGGTTCTCTCTATCATGATGGATTTTATGGAGCGGCCTATATCATTGATCCACTTGGTATGGCCGCGGGGTTAAATTCATCAAGCACGACGAGTAGCCCTTATTCGTCATTGAAGCCATCGGAATCACGGCGCCGCTTTCCGGCTACGGTTTCGAGTTCTGATAGTGATTATTACAACTTGAAAACGAATAGTCCCTCTTGGCGGCCCTGGGACTTATCCACGGTACAGTCAACT
>CAYGQU010000484.1:0-2597 GCA_964352045.1 uncultured Planctomycetaceae bacterium | reverse complement strand
GCCATAAAGAGGCGACTCCAAAAGTCGATCGACGATAGCTGTAAACGCATTAGGGTTAGGATCCTGTACGAACTCTTTCACTTCTGTCGCACTAGGTGGTAGGCCGATCAAATCGTAGTAGGCCCGGCGAATCAATGTAGCTCGATCGGCAGGTGGATTCGGTAGAAGATTGGACGCAGCAAGCGAGCTGAGCAGCCAGGCATCGATTGGATTTTCATTCCACTTTGGGTTCTCAACTCGTGGCAGTTCAAGACGTTTCATTGGCTCGAACGCCCAATGTTTACGCCACGGGGCGCCTTGCGATATCCAGCGCTTGAGAGTTTTGATTTGCTCAGGAGCAAGTCGATCACCTTCTGGCGGCATCCTTTCAAATTCATCGTCTGCAAGGATGCGTGAAATCAGCTCACTCGCCTTAGGGTCACCCGGAACAATGGCGTGCATCCCTGAATCGGTCTCGGCGAAAGCTGATTCTTCCTTTGCAAAACTCAAGCCACTTTCCGCTTCGTCGGGCCCATGGCAGGCAAAGCAATTCTTCGCCAAAATCGGTTGGACGTCTTGCAGGAAGTCGACTTTGGCTTCCTCTTTCGCATGCGCAGAAATAGAAGTAGTTTCAGCCGCCTCACCAATGAAAGGATGAGCCGTAAGGGTGACGACAAGCGATAGAAGTGCATGGAAACGAAGCAAACTAATGTTCCTATACATTTGTGATATAAATACTTCGTGAAAAGTTAAGAGACGCTTGTCTGCATAGGGGTCACCTCCAAGCTACTTCTTGGCATCCAGCAATAGCTACACTCAATCATCAATCAAAATATCAGACAAGTTATTATCCCCTGCGTTCAATAAGTTCAAATCATTTCGAGGAGAACGTAAAAGTTGTCTGAGTTTTGTATTCACGATCTGGCTGCAGGATGGTTGATGGAAAGCTGGGTTGATTTGGGCTGTCTGGATAATGCTGTGTCTCTAAGCAAAAACCACCCCGATGGAGATACGCTTTCCCCGCTTTTCCTTTTAGTCGACCATCTAAGAAATTGCCGCAGTAAAATTGAATTCCTGGCTCGGTCGTGTGGACTTCGAGGACTCGGCCAGTGGTCGGTTCGTAAACACGGGCTGCGAGTGTTAGTTCGTTCTCTTTATTTTCTTTATCGAGAACCCAGTTGTGATCGTAACCCAGGCCAAACTTTAGCTGATCGTGAGTTTGGCCGATGTCACGACCGATAGCTTTGGATATCTTAAAGTCGAAAGGTGAGCCTGAAACGGGTAGGATTTCTCCGGTAGGTATAAGTGTTTCATCAACAGGCGTGTAGTTTTTTGCGTTGATCATCAGTTCATGTTCAAGAATCGTACCTTCCCCCTCTCCTTTGAGGTTGAAGTAGGTATGCTGCGTGAGGTTAACCGGCGTAGGCTTATCGGTAGTGGCATGATAGTCGACGATGATTTTGTTTTCGTTGGTTATCGTGTAGGTCACCCTGATCGATAAATTACCTGGGTAACCTTCTTCTTTGTCTTTTGCGAGATAAGAAAGTTGGAGACGGTTCTTTTGCTTATCGAACTTTGCGTCCCATACAACTTTGTCGAAACCAATGACTCCTCCATGCAAATGGTTCTCACCGTTATTCTTAGCCAAGGTGTAAGTTTCGCCATCGAGTGTAAACAGACCCTTGGCAATACGATTGCCATAACGTCCTACGATGGCACCAAAGTAGGGCTTGTCGACAGCGTTCATGTAATCCTCTACGCGGTTGTAGCCAAGCGCTACGTCAGCAAGCTTTCCGTTTCTATCTGGTACTATGATTGATGTAATAACGGCACCATAGTTGGTGACCTTAACAGTCATGCCGTTATCATTTTTAATCGTATACAGCATGATTGAGTCAAAATCTTGCGTGTCGGCAAAAGCTGAGCAAATGATCGAAAAGCAAAAAAGTACCGAGTAAATTGCTCTGTATGAGAAATGGGTTGGGCTTGCCATTATTTGCACCGTTACTAAAGAGTTATTTAAGGGAATCAGCGAATATAAAAAATCGTGTTTGTGACTTGGATACAAGCAGGGTGATTATAGAAGGAGCGATAGGTTTAGCTGAAAAGCATCCATCGCAACTAGATTATTATTGTGATCCGATTTGCCATTCGAGTACGCCAGACGAGGAATCCTCGGCCTGTTCTATCTCTACTCGTAATGCAGTTGTTGTTACCGGTTTAAATTTCAGCGTATTGTATTGATTGTCTTTGACGGTATGGGGTTCTTCCGTTTCGACTTTCTTCCATTGATGCTTAGACGTATCTTTACTATCTGAAGGGACCAAGTAGAAGAGCTGCCATGCCTTGGGGACTCGGCAGTCCCCTTGTGTGAGCGTGCTCATAAAGGGGCCAGTTGGAGCATGTTCATGTCGTGAGACATCGTCACACCAATAAATTTGCACTTGATCAATTGTCGTAGGCGAATCAAATTCTGCTTGCAGCCATTCTGTGCCCCCTTTATGAGGCATAAAGGTATGGCGGGGAATTCCTCGATCGTTTGAAGCGCATGGTTCGAGACCATCTGCAATTGCATCGACCATGTCGCTTTGATGACAGTAGGACGCAGAGGGTCGGTA
>CAYGQU010000483.1:0-2599 GCA_964352045.1 uncultured Planctomycetaceae bacterium | reverse complement strand
GGCTTGTAACGCTTCGGTTTCCATGTTTGGCGACCGGCGCCCCCGCAGCAGCCGCGACAATGGCTGCGGTTGTGCTAATGTTAAAAGTTTGCGAACCACCACCTCCGGTACCGCAAGTATCGACCAACCCGGTACGCGATGATCGGATAGGTCGCATGTGCTGGCGCATCACGGCTGCCGCCCCAGCAACTTCATCAACGGTCTCTCCTTTGGTTGCCAACGCCGTTAGAAATAAAGCGATTTCTTCTTCAGATACTCCCCCCTGCATGATCAGGTTCATCGCTTCATGCATTGCATCGAAAGAAAGATTTTCACCCGCACTGAGTAGGCCTAGCGTGGATTTGAGTGAGGAAGTTTCAGGCATAGCGAGCCAGTTTCGGTTGAAAATTTTTATGAAATGCTACTAGGATTGCATTCGTTGATTCAGTACTGAATAAGAATAAGCGAAGTCGTACGCCAGTCGATAGCGCCCAGCGTTGTTTGCAAGAAGGTAAAAAACTTGGGGCATACCGCAGGCAAATCTCAGGCTAGCTGTGCCATTAGGCCTAAAATCATTTGAGAAGAGTCCAAAAAGAGCAAAATCCTTGACGTCTCCGCATGCCCTATCTACTTTGATAATAGTAATTTATGGCGTCTTGTGGGGGCAATAGCACTCATGCGAGAAAGACTTTCACTTTTGCTTTCCAATCGCTTGGGTTGTCTTTTCAGTTAATGTCCTAGTGATTTTTCAGAATATGGAACAGATGATGTTGAACAGGGGAATTGGTTGGGGAAGAAGTTGCGCGCTAGCCTTGGCTATGCTTGTCATGGCCGTGGGCTTACCCACGGTCGCTCTTGCCGAGGTCTCGTTGGGTGGCTTTATCCCGCTTGTAGGTATTGGCCTTACCGAAGAATTTGACACTTTCAATACGGATCAACTCTACAACTTTGCGGATTCGCAGTCGGGTCCTTCGGGTGCCTTTCTAGGCAGTTATTTCGACATTGCCTTACTTGATACAGGTGCGGCAACGCACATTATCACCAATGAGGCTTATGATGCGTTTGACCTCGAAGGTTCGGACCTAGACGGGACAAATATTCAAGCCATTGGAGGGGCGACCGGTGTCGTAAATCTTCAAATCAACAACCCGCTTGGTTTCTATTCTACCGGTCTTGGTGATCGAATTGCCTCAGGGGCATCACTTGGTTTGGATACGAATACACTTCGTGGTCAGTCGAGTGTAGCGATTTTGTCGGCTCCTACCTCTTGGACATTGCCAAACATCGTCGGATTGCCAATGGCGGCACAGCATGCAATTACGATTCGTATTGACTTGCCACAAGTCTTCTCCCATGACTTTGAGGGCGTGTCACGAACCGTTCGGACACCACAAGTAAACTTTACTGATCTAGGAACAGGCGGTACGGATGCAGGGCCTGACGGCACCGATATCCTTCGCCGAACTGATCTGACACTGAAGACAGGTATCGGATTTATACAGGGCCCCTTTTATGTTCCTAATTTAGACATCGGTATTGATCTTGAGTTCAATTTCCATAAGAACCCACTTTCGCCTACCGTGGTAGAAAATGGGGGTCTGTTTATCGAAACCGATCTTGATAACGGTAATGGAAATAGCGTCGATGACAAAGAATTTCTCTTCGACACGGGTGCCGATCTGACGGTCATATCTGAGCGGACTGCCGTTAGGTTAGGATTCGACCCGATACTCGATACACCTGATTTTGTCCTCGAGGTCGAAGGATCGGGAGGGATTTCTAGTGGCATTCCTGGTTTCTATGTCCAAGAATTAAAACTTGATACTGTTGGCGGTAGTTTTGTCTTAGAAAACGTGCCGGTCGCTGTACTCGATGTTACCGACCCAAGCGATCCGGGTAACATTATTGACGGCATTTTAGGCATGCACGTATTTAATGGTAGAAACTTGGCGATTGATGCAAATCCCTCGACGGGTGCGGGAGGTGCTGGGCCGAGTTTGTACATTAGTAACAAAGTAACCACGGAGTTTCATTGGGGAAATCAGGGTCCTGATGGCAACTGGAGTGCCAACGGCGAGTGGGAACAACTTGCCGCCCCAGGTGAGTTAGCCGACGTGCAAGCAATCGCCATCGGTGCAAACCGTACCGCTAACATCACGAATAATTCCCAAGTTTACCGGGCAACCATCGGTGGCGAAGGTTCAGCCAAAATGACCGTCGCTATTGCCAACAACAAAACGCTTATCACGTTCGGTGAAACGAAAATTGACGCAGGTGGAGAGATTCAAATCAATGGCGGAAAGCTTGACGCCCAGTTCGTTAACATCGAACAAGGGGGCGTTCTTAGTGGCGAAGGAGATATATTTGTTGGGACTGCCTCGATTAGTAGCCCCGTTCGTAATGCTGGCCGTATCGAAGTGGGGCTTGGCAATGGCAGCCTTGCCGATGTCGGAACGCTTTCCATTGTGGGCGATGTTTCGAGCCTTGAGAGTGGAGTCTTAGCGTTCGACCTGGGCGGAACTGCCGCGGGTACACAACATGATCAATTATTAACCGATCGCTTTGCCTTTTTAGCCGGTGGATTAGAAGTCGATCTCGTTGCCGGTTTCACACCCCAAGC
>CAYGQU010000482.1:0-2605 GCA_964352045.1 uncultured Planctomycetaceae bacterium | reverse complement strand
GCCCAGCCACGCCTCTCTGCTTCGCCTATCGGCACACAAACGGAGGCTAGCAACCAAGTTGCCAACGCTGCTTTTGACCAATTTTCAGGAAAATCGAATAACGCAAATCAACGATCTTCGAACGTAGCTGCTTCACAAGGCGCGGCCCGTTCGCCGCAATCAAACAAGGCCCGATCTAGTTCAATGCCACGCAATGGGGGTATCGCAATGCGTCCTCCAACCAAGCCAACCGGCTTGTTAAATCAGCTAGGTTTAATGGGTGAATCTAGTTCGCCTAAGCAAACAAGCCCACAAAGAGTGACTTCACAAAATAGGGCCCTTCAAGATAAAGCCAAGCCAAATGCCATTCAGCAATTGGCCAAGCAGGCTCCGGTTGTGCCAAAATCTTTCCAACCTAATCCCTCGGACCATGTTGCCCAGTCAATCAGCAATCCGTTTGTAAATTCGAAATCGGATGCAAAACCGATCGTCAAGCCACAGATCACTACTACCAAGCCAGACTTGGTTGCTAATGTAACAAGCAAGAAATCATTGTCTCTCTCTGCTGCAACCGCCGGAGTCACAGGATTTGGAACAAAGACCTCAACGGGTCCAAATTCAACCTCTACCCCATTGTCCGCCAACGACCTATCAGAAGAAGATTTTATCTTTGTTTCTGATGCCGACTTAGCCACCATGGACATGACCGATGAATCCCAACACGTTTCTGAAATTGAAGAGAAGAGGGTAATTGAACTTCCTGCCATGCCAAAGATTAGCATGCCTAAGGAGGTACACATTACTGAATCAATGCCTCTGTTGGTTTCGCCAGTCGAAACGGACGAGTCGTTTGAAACATCTGACGAACTAGCAGCGTTGCCTACACCGAAGCCATTCGTCGAAGCTAATACGCCTCGCACTATGACGACACCTACGGTGATGCCAACGCAAAACCCTTTTGCTAAGACTCGCCCTCTTGCCAACGCTAATCGCCAACCGTCCGAACGTAGTCGTGCTTTGCTCAGCGAAGCTCACAGCTTGGCTGAGTATGCTTCTTCACGAGAAGAGTTTACTGCCATCATCCAACGCTGCCGTTATGTGTTAGCGATCGACGATGCCCAACAGTCAGTTGATTACGCCAACGAACTCGCAGGGTGGGGTCTCAACAAACGGGGCGAACTACTGCTTGACCAAGGGCGAAATGCCGAAGCACGAGTTGACTTTAACGATGCCATCAATTGCGACAACAATTGTTGGCGTGCGGAGCACAACTTGGGCGTCATCAAAGCTCAATCAGGTGACTATCTGATTGCCAAACGGCACTTTGAACGCACGATCGAACTTAATCCTGAATTCGCCAAAGCGTATGCCAACCGAGCTGCCCTATTGATCCAATCGGGAAAATACCAAGAAGCCTTAGTTGATTATCAGCAAGCAATCGAAGTTGACCCTGATCTTGCCATGGCACACGCTGGTCGTGGCCGTGTCTGCCACATGCTAGGTCACTTGGAGCAAGCCTTACGGCACCTTGATGCAGCCGAGCTGCTTTCGCCCAACGATGCGATGATCTCACAAAGCCGAGGTGACTTGCTTGTCGATCTCGGACGCTACGGCCAAGCCCGCCAAGCTTACGAACAGGCGATCGTCTTAGCACCCGAGCAGCCTAATGCTTATCGTAACTTGGCCTGGATGCTTGCCACCTGCCCTTCGAATACCTTCCGCAATGGCAAAGAAGCCTTGGCTAATGCCCAACTCGCAATCGAGCTAACGAGCAAGCCAGACGATATTGCATTGGATACCCACGCTGCGGCACTTGCTGCGGTAGGCCGATTCGAGGAAGCGATTCCGATGCTCAAGAAAGCGATTGCGATCGCTCCCGAAGCCGATGCCGAAGTCTATGCCGAACGCCTCGCCATGTACGAGTCGGGCAAAGCCTTTACAAGCGTCCCTGTTGGATTGCTCAAGCAAGCGACCTATATTAGCGACAAGAACCAATCGGTACGCTAAATAAGAATATGAGGCGCCGGCGGCGGAGGGGTCCGCACCGTCGGCAGAGTATGGGGGGGAAGCGAAGGCCCGGCTGCTTGCAGCCGGGCTTTTGTTATTTACGCTAGAAATATCAGTCTAACAAAAAAACAGTTGCATTCTTACATTTAACCCTGTAGGTTAACAACAGAGTGTGAAGATCACACATAACCCTACATTCAAGCGCTGACTAAGAACTAATAAAAGCCGTAACGAATCAACGCACCATATTGCCTTAGGGCAATTGTGCGAGATTCGTTACGGCTTTTTTTTGTACCCACGCTCTTGAGAATGTTTTTCAAACTATCGCCCTATCGTCGATTCCCAGATTCAGTATTTTTGATTAGGAAATATGATGTTTAGTCACCTGAGCAGTCACTACATTTACCTGACTCTATTTTGCTTTTCATTAATGGAGTTTGCATCTGTAATCCCTGCTTATGCTAGTGTTCCAAATTTACGCTCCGCATTTTTGGGAACCGAGGTCTGGGCAGACGAATTATCTCCTGAACAAGTCAACGCCCAGTTAAAGCAACACTTTGCAAGTGTACTTAAAATATTAGATAAACATAAAGCATCTAGCCTGTTATTAGCTTTACGA
>CAYGQU010000481.1:0-2635 GCA_964352045.1 uncultured Planctomycetaceae bacterium | reverse complement strand
GGCCAAAGCATTTATTACATTTCAGCTGGCGGCATTCTCATGTACGCCTACTATGCGATCCTAGCAT
Organism: uncultured Planctomycetaceae bacterium; assembly: GCA_964352045.1. Taxonomy (GTDB): domain Bacteria; phylum Planctomycetota; class Planctomycetia; order Pirellulales; family Lacipirellulaceae; genus CAYGQU01. Next base: position 2,568 of record CAYGQU010000481.1, on the reverse strand, counting down.
TCCCCCTGGTTGTGGTGGTGCCGTTTTCTGCCTATCGCTCGTTATCATCCGAGCAAGAAGGGAATACCCGAGATTTACTCGAAGTCTCCTCCTTAACACCACAGCAAATAATCAATGGAAAATTAGGCAGCGCCATGCTACAGGCAGCCGTCTATCTCTCGGCACTCGCACCCTGTATCGCGTTCACCTATTTGCTGCGAGGCATCAGTTCGGGGGTGATCGTGCTGCTGCTGATATACGCTACTTTATCGTCGTTCGGACTGTCTTCCTTTGGTTTACTATTGGCTTCCATGAGCAAACAAAAGCGAAGTCAAGTCGCGATTTCGGTCCTATTTGCCGGTATGCTGTTCGGTGCTTTTGCAATGATCATGGCAGCAGCCACAGGGGTGATTCAGCTTTCTGATACGGCAAGGCAAAGCGAGGAATGGTGGCAGATAAACGCCACGTTGCTCTGCCTCTATTGCACGACCTTAGCAATTATTTATTATGCGTCAGTCGGTTTAACCACGTTCGTGAGTGCCAATCGATCGACCCCGATTCGCATCGCCTTGTTGGTGCAGCAAACTGTCTACATTGCATGCATAACGACTTACTTGTTGAATTATGGGACATCGAATAATTTCTATCGAATCATTTTGCCGAATGCCTTGGTGGTGGGGGCAGTCTATTGGTATCTAGCAGGATCACTTCTCGTAGGTGAAACCCCTGAATTATCACATCGTGTAAGACGTGGCTTGCCACAAAGTTGGTTGGGAAGAGTCTTCTTAACTTGGCTCAATCCTGGACCTAGCTCGGGCTATATTTTTGCTGTAGTAAATCTAACTTGTTTAACATCGCTTTACTTGGTCGTAACGTATTTTGTTGGAAACGTACCCAACTTAATTTTCGGCTTGCTCGTTTGGAGCTATACGGTTCTTTACTTAGGTTTAGGTCGGTTGGTCGTATACGCTTTGCGTCGCGTTGCTACCTTTAGCATGCTCGGCAGTTTTCTTATCTTGGTATTGATAGCACTGGCGGGAATTGGGCTTCCCTATTTAATCGAGACAGCCACGAATACGATACGCGTAGCCCGCTATCCCTTGTTGCAATACCCTAGTCCATTTTGGACGATCAATCGGATGACCGAAAAATTATATTCCGATTTAGAGCTAACCGCGCTTTGTATAACGATTTTTTCGTTGTCGGTAATCGTACTAACGATTAATCTTGCGATGGCATCGTATGAAGCTATGCAAATGAGAGTCGCTAAACCAAAGCGTGTTCGAGAAGATGATCTAGAACTGAATCCCATGCCAGAAGAAATAGTAACAAACCCCTGGGGTGATAAGCCGAAGCCAATCACAGTAGAAGATTAATAACGTGGTATGCTAACGTTGGACCTAATTCGTAAGCGATGCGGTCCATCGGTTTCTACCGCGTTGTAAGACGGCGTTGGGCGGAGCGATCGAAATCACCTGCACGCCCGCTATCTCTTCGCCATTCGACATGGGGCTTACGACGCCGTCGATTGTCAGAACAACTTTTGGTTCTCCTACATTGGCAAAACCGACGAGTGTCACACTCGAATTACTATCTTGTTTATTGTCAGTTCTCACGCGAGGCGCGTTCATGGGTGGCTGAAAAGGATTTAACCTTTCGGGATAAGGAGGCGTGTAAGCTTGAGCCAATTTGCTTGATGCTTCCTTGGGCTTAACAACGGATTGCTTATCCGTATTCGGTTTTGTCTCCTTCGCTTGCTCCTCAGTTTTTTTGCTAGACTCACTTACCAAGATTGTTTTTGGTGCCATGTTAGTGGAATCACTACAACCGAAAAATGGCAGGAGTAGAACTGCAGAAGCAACTAGCCGGAATGAATGAGATTGAACGAACATGATAAAGCCGATTGTTATTCAAAGGATACTCACAAATAGATTATGAGTAAGTTACACCTTTAAATGTAGCTTTTCATTACAAGCCCATCGACTTTTAGGGCTTATTAGGCTAAGAAATCGAGGCTTCAATCGGCCCCTATAATCGTTACCTGAAGAATAATCGGTCGGCCCATGATTTTGGAGGTTCTTCGGTTACTTCGGTTTTATTGGCTACTTCTTCGGGTTTGCGATAAACGTCCCCTTTAGCTCGGAAACGGGAATCGTAGTCGATCCGCATGGGCGTTTCATTATTGAGGTTGGATTCAGTTGAAGCAACGGTCTTTATGAATTCGCTCTTTTCGTTTGTCGAGCCATCAATATATGGTAGTCGTCTTAGCGCGCTTTTGCTATTTGAATTGTGAAACTGTGAATGCGAGGAAAAGGGTTTCGCTACGTTAGAAATCTTTGGTGTGACGATCGAAGGGGTAATTACCTCGTCCTGAAGTGGTACAATCTTTTCGGGTAAAACTTCCTGAGGATCGGGAAGAATAACCTCGGGTGAAGATTCAATGGTTGGAAAAGTTGTTGCAGGCATCTGACAATCGTTACAACTATCATTCCCTAGCGTACAGGCAGATTCTGGTAAACATCCACTCCCCAACATGCAATCAGGCGGGCATCCTTCCGCGGCCGGAATATGATCTAGTCGGCAACGGAC
>CAYGQU010000480.1:0-2645 GCA_964352045.1 uncultured Planctomycetaceae bacterium | reverse complement strand
TTATTGAATTGACTGACCGCTTCGCTAGGATTGCCAGCTTGGCAAATTGCCGAACTAATAGCAACTCGCGAAACACCTGTTGCCAAAACTTGATTCAGGTTATCAACCGTAATCCCGCCGATGGCATAAGCGGGGAGTTGCGTCTCTTTTCCGGCAGTTACCAAGTATTCAAGACCAGCAAAAGTATCAAAGCACTTCGTTTTGCTAGAGAACGTCGGACCCAATCCAAGATAGTCGGCCCCCTCGAGCACGGCTTGCCTTAATTGCTCGATGTTATGCGTTGAAACGCCAACTAATTTATTGGGCCCGAGGACCAAACGCGCCTGCTTGACCGATAGCTCATCTTGACCAACGTGCACCCCATCGGCACTAACAATATGTGCAATATCAGGTCGATCATTAATAATTGACAAGACATTATTCGCCCGAGCAATCGAAACCATCGTTTTCGCACGCTCGACCAACTCACGGTCGTTCAAATGTTTTGCCCGAAGCTGCACGACCCCTGCTGATGCTGCGCAGATTTTGTGAACCAAATTTTTAAAGGCTTCGGTTGAATTACAAGCAGGAACCAGCACATAAAGATTTGCATCGGCTAATCTCTCGCGACTTTGCTGTTGTACGCCAATCATTTTGGCAAGCGTGTAAGTACGATAACGAAGCGACTCAAACCTCACAGCCAACTCTGGCTCAACCGTTTTTGAAAACTCTTCCAGGCTGCGGAGCGATTCCTGCACCCTGTGTAAGTTCGCCTGGCAAACGTTCCATAAGCAGGACCGCTCTGCTTCAGTAGCGGTGCTAATCGCTGTTCCTACGTCAGACATCGTATCTCTCGCAGCAAGACGATCCGAAAAAGTAAAACTCCCCGCTATCGTTGCTAGCTCATGTCGAATTTGTTTGGAGGTTTGGGTGAGATAGTGGTCATCGAGACCAAACCGAACAAAGTCTTCAACCACGCGCAGCCCCTCGCTCGCTCGGTTCAGAGAAGCATCGATCAATCGGAGTAATGAAATAGTAGGTTGACGGGGCATACAACTCTTGCTTCGGCGAGCATGATGGGTTGGTGGGGCCTCATTCTGACTGCCCAATTCGGATAATAGCTGCCACCTTGGCAGATTGATTGGCAGTGCACCCCAGGAGGCGGCATGGCTATGAAACTGATTTTTTGGCAATTTGCAATAAAAACAGTATCAATTTTAACGCTTCGCCCATTAAGTCCTAAGTAGTGATGATAGCAGTGTTTGTCTTGTTGCGAAGGTGCCAGATCGGTACACTCCGCGCGTAGTTCAAAAGGTTTCGAATCAAATTTTCAAACCAGTGAGCGCGCCATTTGCATACTGTTTGTGCCAATAGTCCGATTTGGGACGATTGGGCACGCACCCTGTGAGGCTCTTTTGCCCCGACCAAAACCACCACGCCGCATACATTGGGCCACCTATTTATGGCCCGGATTAGCCCATCTTTGGATCAAAGGTTCGTTGGCTGGGCTGGCGCTGGCACTCTCCTTTTCGGTGCTTCTTAATATTTTAATACTAGGCACCCTAGTTTGGCCCGCATGGCTCGAAACACGACTTAAGTTTGTATGTGCCCTAGGCGCCGGTTTGCTGTGGCTAGCCGCACTTTGGGAGACTCGTTGTGAACTACAAAGAATCGCAGCGAAGCGACAAGAAGAAGCAAAGCGAGCCGAAGCATCTGACCAAGATGATTCGACAAGCGAAACAGAGCAAACAGAAGAGAATCACCCGAACGATCAGCGGCTCGCTGATGCCCAAAAGCACTACTTGCGTAGTGATTGGGTCGAAGCAGAACAGCTTCTCCGACGGGCGATTCGGGCAGATCGACGTGACGTCGAGGTACGCCTTTGGTACGTCATGCTGCTTCGCCGAACAGGACGCATAAAACAAGCACTTCGTCGGCTCGACCGGCTCGAATTATTCGATGCCGCCGAGCCATGGCGATTTGAAATTAACGAAGAACGACGATTGTTAAGTCGATTAGCGCAACCCAAAGGTTCCACTGTATCTACTCAAGACGAGGCCCTCGTCGAAGAAAACGGACAAGAATCATTTGCTACCCAACTGCCAACGACTTCCGAAGAACCGACGACTGCGATAGAACAAAGAGAGACGCGAGATTTGCTCGAAACCGAATTATTACCGTTTTCGGATCATAATATTTCGCTAGAAGACCAAGAGCCCTTGATTCGACCAACAACAAACGATCTGCCAGATCAGCGTGATCAAGCAGCCTGACATCGAACATTTACCAAGATCAACCCGCATCGGCGTAGTTGGTTTGCGAACAAAACCTTACACTGAGACGCAATAGAGTAGAGGTTACCGAAGCCTCTGAACTTGTCGGTATCGCCGGCACGCGACCGATAAGAAACGCCCACGAAGGAGAAGACGCCCATGTACGAACGCTTTACTGACCGCGCTCGCAAGGTGATGCAACTTGCTAACCAAGAAGCCCAGCGATTCAACCACGAATACATCGGCACCGAGCATGTACTGCTTGGGCTTATCAAAGAAGGTAGTGGCGTTGCTGCTAACGTCCTAAAGAACCTCGATGTCGATCTACGCAAGATACGACTCGAAGACCAGAAGCTTGTGCAAACTCGCCCCGACATGGACACCAAGGGCAAG
>CAYGQU010000479.1:1050-2666 GCA_964352045.1 uncultured Planctomycetaceae bacterium | reverse complement strand
GTCCCCTTCTAAATGACCATAACGGTCATTGATATGCTTGAAACGATCGAGATCGAGAAAAACGAGGGCAAAGGGGGCTTCTTCTGCCTCTTTATTCCAACTGGCCAGTTCCTTTTCAAAGCTACTTCGGCTGAGGACACCCGTTAATGGATCGGCATGATATTCAGGGCGTAAAAGGCTTAATCCAAGCGATTCATGCTTTGACACGCGGGTAATCTGTAATAGTCGCCTTATTCTTGCGTCCTGTTCACAACGTAAAGGTTTTGAAATTAACCGCCAAAGGCAAGGTCCGTCCGAGAACTCCTTGATGATTTCACCGGAAGAAGATTTAACAGGATCTGATTGTCCTGTTGTTGCCAAACTAGAGAGAAGGGAAAATTTGGTATCTAACTCCTGAAAAGTGGTGTTTGACCATATTAATTGTGCCTCGCTATCGACGAATGCGAGGCCTGTCTCGAAATTCGCTAAGGCTATTCTAATGTAGTCTTGCTCATTCATCGCTGCAAAATCTTGGTTAGTAACTGTTTATGGATTGAAAATGCGTTACTGAATACTTCTTGTAGGGTAACAACGTTGAAATCAGGATTGAGCATTCTCTTCTCTCAATTACCACATTCAAATTACCAGGCGGCTAGCCGCTTTACAATAAATTCGGTTTTTTTAGTTGGGAAACCCACATTCTGTTATTACAATCAGGCAACCCGCCTAGTGGCAAATCAGCCACAAAGAAAATTTGAGAATCCGGTCACCTCGATTAGTCCTAACTCTTATGGCTTGCCAACATAAGTCAGCGGCAGAGCTTAGAGCGATTGGGGTGAAATAAGGGAACGGTACAGCGAAGGATTGCTAGTGGTATCCACATTGCTAGGTCCACCGCGTTAAATACTTTTTCCTGATTGATTAGAGTTAAACCCACCTATCCCTCCCTACCAATTGGCTAAAAATCTTCCGTAACGCATGCCCAAGGTTACGCAACTCGATTTTTAGCCCCGCTACCATCTTGAGAGGCGTTATGCTTAATCTCGCACTTTGGACTTCTAAACAAAATCGTAAAATCAACCAAACTGACTACTTTCTAAGTTCAGATCGTTTTGAAGTCGCAGCTGCAGCAGAGCGGATGCGTGTGGATCGCAATGGTTCACTCGTATCGCTACTACTTATGAAGCTATCGCCAAAGACCTCGTCGCCAGAAGAGCTTGCTAAATTACAAGCGTTTGCTGCCGAACGGTTACGATTAACTGATACGGCTGGCTGGCTACGTGACGGGCGTCTCGGAATTTTATTACCCGACACCGACCCTTCAGGTGCTTGGAAGGTAGCGGCCGATCTTTGTGATATCTTCCCGGCTGGTGAGATGCGACCTGATTGTGAAGTGGTTGTTTATCCCAATCGACCGAATGGCCCATCGGACAACGAAGATGGCCCATCGGGTGAAAAGAAAGTTTTCAAATCGGATGAAGCGACGACTTCATCGGCATCACTCGCATCGGCTAACTCTCCCCATGGGGTATCGCATTTCGAGGCTTTGACGATCTACGATATGCCAAAATGGAAACGAACGCTTGATATTGCAGGCGCTTCGGTTGGCATCGTCCTACTCAGCCCGGTGATGGTGG
>CAYGQU010000479.1:0-1040 GCA_964352045.1 uncultured Planctomycetaceae bacterium | reverse complement strand
ATCGCCTGGCGGCGCATTCTTTTTTCAAGAACGTGAAGGCCTTGGTGGTCGTCGCTTTAAGATGTACAAGCTTCGCACCATGGTCGATAACGCCGAACGGCTTAAATCGAAGCTTCGTCATAAAAGCGAACAAGATGGGCCTGCTTTTAAGATGGAGTCGGACCCCCGTATAACCCTCGTAGGCCGCCTACTTCGTAAAACCAGCATCGACGAACTTCCTCAGCTTTTTAACGTACTACGAGGCGAAATGTCGCTTGTTGGCCCTCGCCCACTTCCGATCGAAGAGTCTTTGGCTTGTGAACCATGGCAGCGAAAGCGCCTATCTGTAACGCCTGGGGTGACCTGTATTTGGCAAATTTACGGTAGAAATTCGGTTCCATTTGATGATTGGATTAGGATGGATCTAGAGTACGCGTCGAAGCGTTCGCTTTGGCTCGATCTGAAATTGGTCGCGATCACGGCCCCCGCTTTAGTTCGGCCCAAGGGTCGTTAAGCGATCGCAAGTGCTAGCCCCAAACAGATTGCTTAGATGGACAGGAGAAATTTCTTGTGTTCCTGTTCAGCAAAACAAAAACGTACTCGCAGAAAGACCTTTCCTCATTTCTCTGACAATTTAACTTGTCTCAATTGATTTCAAATTCTATGGACTCGCTTTCCTTGCAGTCGTCTGCCACACCTCCTGCTGGTCAAGCCAAAGCCGGCCGATGCCGTGTGCTACACATAGCATTCGCATGCGATCCCGAAACCTCAATGGAAATGCGAATTGGTTGGAATCGGGCCCTCATTGCTGCACAACAATACGATGTGGTGGTTTTGTGTGGACCTGGCACTCGTCTTTCAGTCTTAAACGCAGAAGCTAAGAAGCTGGGTCTTGCCGATCACCTGCAATTTATTGAGGTAACTGGTAGCTCCATTAGTCGAATGTTAAGTCGAACGGCGACGACCTACTACATCGGATACCGAGGTTGGCACAAAGCCGCTTATCAACAGGCAAAAAAGCTGCATGCAAAAAATCCATTTGAGTTGGCGCATCATACCAC
>CAYGQU010000478.1:0-2669 GCA_964352045.1 uncultured Planctomycetaceae bacterium | reverse complement strand
TACAAACGCCGCTGAGAAGAATGCTGCATAATTGAAAACGATAAAAAATCTTATTGAATTAATTTAACTATTTTGCGACCCGTTACACTGAACGGAAGCTCCTTCATTTCGGACGTCGTTAGCCAACGCAGGGTCTCTCGATTGCCTTTGAGTCTGCCTGACAAACGGATTGCCTCGTAGCAGTCGAGCGTAATGCGAAAACGTGTCACGCCATGCTTAAGGGTCTTCATGTGAGGACCTAGCGTACATCTTACACCCGTCATTTTTTCAACCTGTGAGACGATCTCGCTTTCAATCGTAAGCGGTGATTCGCTCTTACGTTCAAAACGTGGAAAGTCCCATAAACCTGCCCAACGCTCTCCCTCGGCACAACGCCGAACGAGGACGGCGCCCGAACGATTGCGTACCACAACGGCTAGTTCATTGAGATCGGTGAACTTAAGTTTCTTGGTGGTCGGCTGAAGTTGTTCGACTTGGTCTGTCAGAAATGCGCGACAAAGCTTGTTGGCAGGACATACTTTGCATTGTGGTGATGCTGGTGTACAGATTAGCGAACCGAGTTCCATCAATGCTTGATTAAAACGCGAAACCTCCCTCTTTGGCAACAATTCCTCGGCAACGCCCCACAAAAATCTTTGGCCAACGGCATTAGTGGGATTCCCTTCATAGGCAGTAAGCCGGTTGATCAGACGAATGGTGTTTGCTTCCAGTATTGGTGCTGGCTTGTCATAGGCAATCGAAACAATCGCCCCAGCTGTATAGCGACCAATACCGGGTAACTGCATTAAGGTCTCGACCTCGGTTGGCATTTGCCCCTTGAACTCATCGACGACTTTTTTTGCCGCCGCATGCAGCGAACGAGCTCTGCGGTAATAGCCGAGTCCTTCCCATAAACGTAGCACCGTTTGCTCGTCGGCTTTAGCAAGGTCATCTACCGTCGGTAACGAATTCATGAAACGTTCAAAATAAGCCCTGACAGTTTCTACCTGGGTCTGCTGAAGCATGACCTCGCTGACCCAAACTCGATAAGGATCACGACTCTTGCGCCATGGCAATTCGCGGGCATGCTTCTGGTACCAATTAAGTAAATCGCGGCGAAACGTTTGCAATTCTTTGGCGTTAAATGAAGTAAACTCGGGCATCGCAGGTGGGGGGATCGCAGGTGAGGTCAGGCCGGTCGTCTAAAGAAGTCCGTTGACTAATTAACTTGCCTTGATTGATCGCCCCTGACTATTAAGAAGCTGGCTATCGTAATCTGGCAATTGCAACCTTGCTATTGCGACCAACGACTATTGTTTATTGGAATCGTTTTGCGACACCAGATAATCCGCTCTGCATCACCTTCATAACCAGCAATACGTTCGTTGGGATCTTCGACGACAATACCTAAGACACCCATCTGTTTCGCTTCGTTAATAATGTAACGATTGATATCAATCGGCTCTTCGGTAACAACATAAGCAAACGAATCACCTAGCGGGAAGCGATATTGGTAAAGATCGCCCACACGCGTCATGTCGTCGGGAATCCCTTGCAAAAAGACACCACCGTAGGGACGTCCTGTCCAATTAATCCAATGACTGGCAACTTGATTGATTTCGTCACTTGTCTTCTCATCGAGCAACATTCGTTTGTAGACATCTACCGCTAGAAGTTCGGTGGTCTTCAAACCGTTTGGCATGTTTTGTGTGTCGAGCAACGTTATAACCTGAGCAAGGTAACATAGGTCGCCGTACAGTTTACCCATCTCTTGTGCTTGCTCAGGATCGGATAGAGTGCCGCGTGCAAAGCCTTTGCCAGCCGGGGCTGAATAATCTAATGCGGCTTGCAATTCATTCAAGCTATAAGAAGGAGCACCGACAAATCGTTGGAGGGGTTGCTCCTTACTCTGAGGTGTCTCGACCGATTGATTTCCGTCGCCCGGGGTTTCATCAAAACTAGCTTGCGTGGTGGCTTGGGTCGTTCCTTCTGATTGCTCGAACGGCAAAGCATCGGCCGCAGCAAACGGGTTTGGTTCGTTATAACGATCCTGTGACTGTGAGTAGCGATCGTTTGTGTAAGTATCCGTAACGCTGGCTTTTGGTTCGTTACGTTCTGCATCGACCGACTCGGTTGTTTCGAAGTTAGCAACTTCGATTCCACGATCGGTGACGGAATTGCTTCCCAATGGCTCAACAGGCTCAACAATAGCAACGTTATTCGAAGTGGTAATCGGTTTTTCGTCTCCAAAGAATTGGTTCATTAGAACCACGTAGGAAACTCCTCCCACGACTAACATTCCTGCCAATGCACTTAGCGGAGCGCCCCAACCTATTCCCTTTGATGAGGTTTCGACGAAGGGTACTGATTGGTCTTTCAATTCAACTCGAAAGCCATCCAATTTGGTATCGACTTCGTCCGATGCTTCATCGGTTTCAAGCAAGTTTTTTTTGAAATCAAAACTAAAATCATCAGCAGCTTCTTGGTCAGCACTCAAAACTTCGTTGTGCGTATTTTCTTCCGTTGGAAGAATGCCTAATTGATCAGCCGAGGTGTCACGAAGAGAGCTAACGAACTTGTCGATATTCTCGACGGTCTTCTTCGAATTGAAGTTGAGTGAATCATCTAGCGCGGATAGATTTTCTGCTGCGTAGTCGATCGTTTCGGTTTGTTCTTGTAGAGCTGACCCC
>CAYGQU010000477.1:0-2670 GCA_964352045.1 uncultured Planctomycetaceae bacterium | reverse complement strand
ATTCATCAGATGAGCAGCGACCATGGGATTATCAACCACGCCAAGTCGGTCGTTCTTGATAAAGTAAGCTGCCGTGTAGGCTTGTCGCTTGTTCTTAGGAGGTACTTGATAAACGGTAATCCCTTCAAGGCTTGATTTCTTATCAAGAACAGCACCATCCTTTTGGAGATTATCGCCGATTGTGTCGAGCAGTGCTTGCGCCTCGGGCCCTTTGCCCGTGATGTCGGCGAGCATGATGACGGTTGCTTCGGCTTCGGGATCCTCAGCAGGAACCAACCCGATCGAAACTTCGCCAGTAGCGACGTCGGCAATCTCTTCGAGCGTTACGCCTAGGCGTGATTTCGTATCGCCGAGCCGTTCAGCCATCTTGTCGCGCAGCTGCTCCATGAAGGGTTGCATCGTTGGATCATCGCAGAACTGACCGAGTTGGGTTCGATTCCATCGTGCGCGGCAATCAACCATGTTGTCGATGGTGAGGAAGCCGACGGTTGATTTCGGGTAGAGCGTGTCCGCTTTTGGACCTGCCGCCATGCTATTAGCCGATATCAATACGAGCGAGGCTAGTAGGAGGAGAGTGAAAGCGTAGCGGTTGGTTTTGTTATGAAGCATCATCAAGAACGTTCCGTCAGGGTAGCGTCAAATAACCCTTCGTCTCAGCCACGGATGAGCAGCTTCGCGATAAAGGGATCTAGGTTGTCGCTTTTTAGGGATTTGTCGCCATCAGGGCCACGCCAATCGCTCAGTTACCCAATTTGCCTGGAAGAAGGAATAGGCTAATTGAGCGAGTGAGGCTTGAAGGACCCAAATTGGTGGTCTAGGTAATATATCGGGAGAAAGCGATCCGACCAATCCGCCGTCGGGGGCTATGGCAGCAGATCGCTTGTTGGAAGGCGGTAGTAGCCGGGAAGTAGGGGCCTAGCTTGGTTGTTTGGACTGGATGAGAGGTATGGGCGCAGCTGATAGATGGGGGGATCCACAATCCCTAGGTCGGGGGTGCCATGCCCACGCTTGCGTGGGCATGTATTCAGCTGGGTATCTTGCCTTGGTGATTCGCATGCTCACCCTGCCGTGTGAGGTGTCTTACCTGGCTGAATGACTCTTTCCACATGCGTGGACATGGCACCCTGCTGGACGCCAACCTGGGCTACCCTCTGAAGGTTTGGAATCACCCGATAATCTCACGCCGTCGGTTGACATAATCCCACAACACAAACCGATCCAGATCGTTTCCGGCGGTGAAGAAGACTCGCCCCGAAGTCGATTCGGCAAGCCGATACGCGAACCGGACGTCGTCTTCCGTTTGCGACCAACTTGGTAGCAAGAACAGATTGATCGTAATCCCTTCCCGCTGGCAAAGGAGCCCTTCGCGGAGCGTTGCCGATTCGGTGCGGGGGTCGGGTGGGTAGAGCAAGTAGAGTTGCTCTCCTTCAAAGTGCGCCGTGGGCAGTCCGTCGGTAATCAAAACAATTTGTCGATTGGGCGTGTCCTGCGCTGCCAGTTGTCGGCGGGCGAGTGACAAGCCGTGCTGAATATTGGTGAAGTGCGGCGGCACTTGGTGCTCGGAAATGTCGTCACGGCTCATGTCGGCACGGAGCTGAACAACGGGGTTGGTGATCGTCACCGGCTTCGGCATAAGGTTGATCAGCTTCGAGGGTTCGACCGGCTTGGCAAAGCTGTACGCTTCGATGAATGAAAGAAAGTCGCCTGGGTACTCGCTTCGCATGAGCCCCTGCAGAGCGAGAGCCATTCGTTTGACGTTCATGTACTGCCCGTCGTAACGCATACTGCCTGACATATCCATCACGACCGTCGTAGCGGCCTTCGGCGTGTTGCGTGTCTTATGCACAACAATGTCATCGGAGTGCAAACGAAGAGGTGGAAGCTGTTTCGGATCGACTTGCTCCATGCCTTCAACTGCTTCACCCGAGCCGTTTGACGCGGGAACCTGATCTTGCTGACGAACTAACGCATTCGTAAACGTCGAAACGATGTCCATGTTCGCAACCGAGTCACCGAACTCATATGGTTTGGTTTCCTGTTTCTCGACCGCTCCTTCGCCGGTGAGATCGGCTTGATGGCGGCCAGTACGTGAGGCGGTCATGTCGCTGAAGAGGCGTTCGAGCAGTTTGCCTTGGAAGATGCGGTACGCTTTAGGCGTGAGTTGGAACGCGCGCGAGTGTTTCCCTTGTTCGAGCCCTTGTCGTTCGGCTGCTTCTTTAAGGTAATCTTGCACCTGCTGTTGTAGGGCACTTAGTTCATCGACATCGCCCGGCTCGGCAAATTGGCTGAGCATTTCCAAGTCGATGAGGCCAATTTGCGCCGTTTCGGCCCCATCTTCAAGTTGCTTCAGAAGCTCGTCGATCTTTTCGAGTTCTTCTTTGATGTCGAGCGATTGCGGTACGGTCATCGTTTCGCGACCGGTGAACGGGTACTTGGCAGCCAGCTCTTCGATTTGATACTTATCGCTCATGCGCTCGAGAAGACCTACGATAGCCTGCGCAAAGGGAGAAGTATCGTCGCCGGTGGCGTACCAAAGTCGTTCGAGATCACGAAGCTGTTCGGTTTGCACCGCGTGGCGGAAACGATCAGCATGTTTTTTGGGTGGTTTAACTTTGGCAGCCGAACTATGCAGTGCTTTATGGGCCCGTTTGCGAACCTTACGGGTTTCGT
>CAYGQU010000476.1:0-2674 GCA_964352045.1 uncultured Planctomycetaceae bacterium | reverse complement strand
CTTCTATATATCCTTCTCAATTACCGTCAGCATCGATCCCCATTCCTATAGAACCATAGCTTGAGATCCAGACCGCATAGTCATTGGCATCGACGTCGCCATCTTTGTCATAATCACCTGGGATTTGATCGCTAGCGGCAAATGCATTAATAACGTCCGTCAAAAATTGGCCTGAGTAACGAGATGTTAGTTCGCTTTCGGTTGGTGCAACCAGACCAAGGTCGTTTAGCCAAGCATCGGCGAAGACGGCGAGGTCAATTTCGTTGACTAGGTTGACATCAACGGCGTCAAAAATGTAGTCGGTGTCAATGCTCGCAAAGTCACCTAAAATCCAAGTAGCATCTGTTTGACCTGTCGTAAAATAATTAGCGTCCATCACATCGAGATCAACAAAGTCGAGCGTCATATCAAAATTTGTATCGCCGTTAGGAAACTCCACAAACTGCTGTAGGATTTTCACATCTCTCCAATCGACTACGACGCCTTGACCTGACTCGTGTCGAATGATTGGTAATCCCTCGTTATCGAGATCGCGGGAGGCAACTTCATTACCATTCAAGTCGAAACGAACATTGGCATCGTCAGCGGCGGTATTGCGAGTCCCAATTGCCGCACCAAAAAGGCTCAGGTCGTCGTCATCGACATCGTTGTCCCGATCAAAGTCACCAATTTTGTAGGTGTAAATACCTATAGGCGTATCGAAAGCATCATCCGTATAGATTAGTTCACCCACTTCAAAACCAGGGCCAGTCGAGGTTCGATACTGCAGATCTAGTACCGTATCATTCGCGTTCAAACCGGCAGCGATTTGATAGAGATTATGCTCTCGTTCGTTGAGCAACTTAACCAATCGGCCTTCAGTATCGTAACGAAAGACGCCATCTGTTCGACTTTCTGAAAAATAGAGGTTTCCCTGTGGGTCTGCTGTAATCGAGGTATATTGAGGTTGCGATCCAGCGTAATAGTCAGCAAATTGCCGAAAAGTTTCAGAAGTAAAGATTACAGCAGGGTCAGCAAGTTCGCCTGGTGCACCGGTATCAATGTAGGCATTGAGTCCACCTTGATTTCCGCCATCATTCGATCCCATTACGATAATCTGATCGCCTACAGCTGCAGAACTAGTATCAAAATCCCGAACCGAGGTAGAGACAACAGCTGGTTCAGAGATAATGCGCGACGTGCCCAGGTCGGTATTGCTATTCGTATCAGCGCGAATTCTTTCGACTACTCCTACTTGTGTCGCATCAATTTTATAAATGCCACCTGTATTTGAACCCGCATCGATAGCGTAGATTGACTGCCCATCACTCGACCACGCAAAGCTACGTCCGAAGTTGTCACTACCGGCTACTCCGCCCGCTGCGGTACGAATATCTTGTTCGCTAATAACTTGTGTAAATGCATCGTTCCAGTCAGTAAGACCAAAGGAACCAAATACGACATCAAATGGATCGGTTCCATCACCATTACTAGCTGTGTTAAAGTCAGGTTGTTGGCTGGTCGGGCCGCTGATTGCTACGCCAAAAGGGTTAGGGTTATCAACCTTGCGTAGATCGTACCGCCACACTTTTTTAGTGTGCTGGTACTGCGCAACCGAATTCTCGTCAGAAAGCTGTGACATGGCATCCGTAATAAAGGCGAGTTCGCCTGCACCATAGTTGATGTTTTGGATGCCAGTCGGCGTCTCTACCGCAACGGTTAATGGTTGGGGATTCAGCAGGAAAGAATTAGGCGTACCATAAGTTGGACCACCCCATAATGGATTAGTAAATCCTGCTGGGCCATCATCAGAGCGATAAAAAAAACGCATGTCTTCGTCGAGAGCATGCGGGATGGCATTCCAGCTTGTGCCGTTATTCTCTACTTTGCTCAAGCGGGGAATAGGTACCGGTCCGCCAAAAGTATCGTTACTAATTACCCAGAAATCCCCGTTGGCGTCGAAAGTTGTCGCACCAAGATTACCAACCCCCGCAGTCGCTCCGGTAAAGTATTGCACCAGTTGGTCTTGGGCAGATACCGAGGTAAAAGCGTTCGCCAACATAATGGCCGAGGTAAATACAGCAAGACGCGACATGGCAACAACAAGGTGTAAATCATAGTGGGAAGAAATAAAGTATCCCTGCCTTTTGGGCTGTAGTATATTTTACTCAACGGAAGCAAGCTGTCGTCAAATATTCCACATGCCCATCAAAGTAAAGTGTGTTTTGCCCACAACCTGTCTCACTTCGCATGGGATGGACAGGCAAAAAAATTTGGTTGAAATAGTTAAAGAGTGGGTCGTTGGGACTCACGTCGCGTATACTCATGCCGGCAGAATCGGTGCGTACCCCACTTGGTGGGGGGATGCTAAGCGTGTTGCACCAAGCCCAGGCGATCTGCTTCATCTTTTCGGGTTCGCTGACGGGTGGTTTGAGCAGGAACTTGGCAACTTTTGCGTTAAAAGCTGTGCTGTTACCAAACTCTTTGCTCATTAAGTCGAGGTCGGGGCAATTAAATATGCCGGCAAAAGGTTCGATATAGCCATCTTGCACAAATGTTGCCTCCATACCGAAGATTTCAGGTCTCGAACGGGGCGATTTAGGCCACAACATAGTCGATGAAACCCGAAAATTACTCCCACCTTTCGTTACAAGAACTTCGTCGTCATTTTCGATGAGAATTTCTTCATCTTCAT
>CAYGQU010000475.1:0-2679 GCA_964352045.1 uncultured Planctomycetaceae bacterium | reverse complement strand
GGGTGGCCCGATTGCCTCCGTTTCCCGCCTTTACGAAAACATCAGCTAACGCTTAGCGAAGGAAGAACAAGCAGGTTCTTCCAGAGTTGGTTTTATTCATCGGCGCGCCCGCAGGCACGTGAGCGAAGTACTTTACCGCTAAGCCAAATTCCCAAAATTCGTCGCGAATGAGCAAAGGTATGCCCGGCGTTTGTGCCAACTGAGAGCCAGCGAGATAGGAAGCACACAAGAATGCTTGCTAGTTGAGAATGCTTGAAAGTTGAGCTGTTTTGGAAAGCGTTAAGGCAAGCTGCAAAGCTACTTTCGCATTCAGAAACAGAAAAGTGCTCGGTAAGGCACAAACTTTAGGTTTTGTGGACTCATGTTTTAGGGGCGAATAATTTCTAGGGCGAATAGAAAGGTAGACAAAATTGCTTTAGGTCACCTTTGCGTTGGTAACCAGTAGGCACAACCAGAGCCAGCCGATCCATGGCGAGCAACCAGATGAGGTAACGAGGCAGAAATATGCCGAAAAAGGCTAATCCCGAGCAAACAATCGTCTCACCAGGCTGTGTATTATAAAGCAAGTGCGAAAAAGATAGCGAATTGTCGAGTAGATAGGCCATTCATCGAGAGAGACATTTGAGCAAGATAACCCAACAGATCAACGATACTTCCCGTCAGGCGAAACAATACAAGCGATAAGGCATTACGAATACTTGGATAAAACACATGTTAGAACAACGACATAATCCCCGTTTTTCTTTCCTAGACGTAATCCTTTGCCAAATTTGAGTGATTACCGGTTTCCACCGGTAAGAGTGTTAGAATTCGATACCAATAGGGCACGGTTTACCAAAACATAAAGACTCGTTAGAGCATTGGTTTTGGTAACGATGTGCAGGAACGCCATTAGTGAGGTCAACCAGATAGTTAAGGCAATTCAGTAAGATCCCCCGCTACTTATCGCTTCATATTAACCCTTAGTGATATTTACCGTAGCGATTAGGTCTCTGATCAGACTTTTAACCGACATGTTTCTGAATGCGGCTCTCCCTACCGAGGGCGCGTCAACTGCCGGCAAGAGTAATTTTGAGACACACAGATCACCTGATCATGCCAACTATCAATCGTTTTGACCAAAGCAATGGCTACCCCTTCACGAGCCCGATTCCTGTTAATCGGTAGGAGCTAAGAGTTGTACGAAGCATTAATGGATCATGACGTTTCTGACGAGAGCAGCGCAAGCGCTGAAGCGGTTCAGTCTCTTTCATCTGGCCTTTCAAAGGATTCAGACGATGAAGATGGCTTGCCCGAAGTTCCTAGTCAGCTGGGCAAAGAGCTCGACGTCGATAATGACGATGAAGGTTTACTAGCTGACAACGATTCGTGGTCAGATGACCCGGTTCGTATGTATCTAACGCAGATGGGCGAAATCCCACTGCTGACCCGTAAGGAGGAAATCTGCCTAGCTCGTCGTATCGAGCAGACTCGCACCGCATTTCGGCGTAAATTGCTAGCGTGTGATTATGTCATGCGTACGGCCGTTAAGGTTCTTGAGCGAGTTCACCGCGGTGAATTGCCATTCGATCGCACGGTACAGGTCTCGGTGACCGACCGTTTAGAAAAAGAGCAAATCCTCGGCCGCTTGCCACACAACCTTCGCACACTTTCGATCTTGTTGGATCGCAATACGGAAGATTATCGCATTGCAACCAGCAAGTCGGCCAAGTCAGCCGAACGCAAGGCAGCTTGGAGCCGTCTCGACCGCCGTCGTTGTCGCGCTGTTCTATTGATCGAAGAGCTTGGCTTACGAACACAGCGCATCGAGCCGATGATCGAACAGCTTAAAAAATTCCAGCGTCGCGTCGATCAACTTCAATCGCAAATCGCTGATATGAAGAAACGTCGTCGTCCGCTCGAAGAACGTAAGCCAGTCATCCAAGAGTATCGTGCATTGCTGCGTGCTTTACAAGAAACACCAACCAGCCTGCGTAACCGTGTTCGACAGTTGCGTCGGGTTCACACTGAGTACCAACGTGCCAAGCGTGGCCTATCGGAGGGGAACCTTCGACTGGTTGTCTCGATTGCGAAAAAGTATCGTAACCGTGGGCTTTCGTTCTTGGACCTAATCCAAGAAGGCAACGCGGGCCTCATGCGGGCGGTTGATAAGTTTGAATACCGTCGTGGTTTCAAGTTCTGTACCTACGCCACATGGTGGATTCGCCAAGCAATCACGCGTGCTGTTGCGGACCAAAGCCGAACGATTCGAATCCCGGTTCACATGGTCGAAACCATGAGCCGTGTCCGAAACGTATCGCGGATGTTGCTCCAAAAATTGGGCCGTGAACCAACGCTCGAAGAAACTGCCAAGGCAGCCGAATGCACGGTCGATGAAGCACGTCGCGTCTTGGCTATGAGCCGATACCCGATCAGCCTTGATCGCCCGGTAGGCAACAGCGAAGATAGCCAGTTTGGCGATTTGCTTCCCGACAGCGGTGCTGAGAGCCCTGCCATTGGTGCAGCTCAAGAGATGCTTCGTGGCCGCATTGTTGACGTTCTCAAAACGCTCAGCTACCGCGAACGCGAAATCATCAAGCTCCGCTACGGCCTGGGCGATGGTTATAGCTACACGCTCGAAGAAGTGGGCCATATCTTCAAAGTGACCCGCGAGGGGATTCGTCAAATCGTAGCCAAAGC
>CAYGQU010000474.1:0-2684 GCA_964352045.1 uncultured Planctomycetaceae bacterium | reverse complement strand
CGAAGCCAAAAGCGTTGAACGAGGCGTGGGATTGGTAAAGCTAATGGGCCGAGAGGCAGGCTTCATCGCCGCCGCTTCGACCATTGCAAGTGGCGAAGTCAACTTTACGCTTGTTCCTGAGCAAGAGATCGAACTCGAAGGAGATCAGGGGCTGCTAGCCCGCCTCGCACGTCGGCTTGATGCTCGTGGCCATGCGATTATCGTTGTTGCAGAAGGAGCTGGCCAATCAATGTTACCTAATGATGAAAACGCAACAGATCCTTCAGGAAATAAAAAACTAGGCGATATCGGCCTGTATCTCAAAGAACGCTTTGTTAAGCACTTTCAGACAATAGGTCATCCGATTGGGATGAAGTATTTTGATCCTAGCTACTACATTCGTAGTGTGCATGCAGGTGCATTCGACAGTTTGCTGACCGAACGCTACGCTAGGCATGCAACCCATGCCGCGTTGGCTGGAAAGACCGACATGCTCGTCGGCAATTGGAATGGCCGAGTCGTGCATGTCCCCTTAACAGCAACGACCGGTCATCGTCGACACATGACGATCGACAGTGAAATGTGGTCTGCGGTGCTAGCTACCACCCAGCAAGAAACTTGGTAGCAAGAACTTTGTTTGATGACATCAAACAAAGACAATAATTACTAGAAGTACCATCACCCAAGAGCTATCACTTTTATTAACGCCAGCAACGTGAGTTGCGATTGATTAGAGTGGCGCCTGTGGCAACCGCCTAGGAAAGGGGGGGTACTCTGACATGGGAGGCTCATTGCCGGTCTCTTCCACCCACATTTCGCGTTCTTCTTCCGATGCGTAGTAACGAAGCCACGTTTCAGGATCACCACTAGTGTCGGCACAATCCCAATGCAAATAGGTATTACGTCGGTTTAGCTTCTTTTCATAGGTTGGCAGAATATCACGAGCGATTAACGTGTAGAGTTCACGGTCGCTAAGATGGTCAGTGAAGTCCAGTACAACGTTCTTAGTAAACAACGCTTGCAGCGTGCTGGCCAATAGTTTTTGAACTTCTTCGTCGCTCAGCTGTTCATGATCGAACAAAGAGAGTGCTGGCTCAAACCATTCACCGACAGGGACCATCGGCGCCCGTTCCCATTCGAGCATTGATTCGAGAAAGTCATTCTCGCTGTGAGTCGTCATACTAGTAGCGTCGACCGAGCCAATCGACTCATCGTAAAGTGGCTCAAGCTCGTTACGAAGCTCAGCGTTTCGCAGCAGGCATTCGACCTGATCGTGTTCTGGTTGATTGGACGCAAACATAGCGTTGGACGGCATACGGCTAGGTAAGTGGTTCGTGGTTGCTGGGGTGCCGTGAGCAAAACCTTGTTCTTTCCCGAGCCTTCCCCCGGTGGGCTCAGACAGGTAGTCGGGTTATTGGTTGGCCTCGATTAGGACCCAAACAAAAACCAAACGCTCATGTATGACTTTATCAACGACGAACCATTTCAGGAAGCGATTCGGGGAAAGTCAAACAAGGTCTTCCAAAAACGTGGAATGCGTGATCGGTACGACACGCAAGGTCGACCAACCTGGCTTGCGTAATCGTTACAATCAGCACTAGCGACGGCAATGCTGGCAAACAGCGGGGAAGAGGGAAAGACGATTTACCGACGGCTTAGGCAAGGATATCGCGCCTCGACAGGTCGGAAATCGTAAGAACACAATGCATGAAATGCGACAACGCCTCGTTGAGTTATGCGTGATGATAGGTATTTCTCGCCTCTTCTAACGAAAGGCTTCTTAAGAGAGATAAGCAATAATTTTGTTATCCCCGAGTAAGGGGAACCTATTGGCTAGGCAAACTGATGGATTACCATCTACCACCGTAGACACTTGTGGCTCTGAGCGAATAGCGAATCATTCGTAGCGCTGCTCACGATTTTCTTCTGTTTGGTGTAGTTAGCTCTTCGCCGAACTGTTGTGACGAGTATTGTTTAACCGCTTAGCTCGTAAGGATCGTCTCGGAATGATCCGTTTTTCTCTTCCTGATATCTATCCTAACCAATTGCCCACTCAGGTGGCGAAAATGGTAAGCTTATTGCTGGCTCAGTTTTTTTGCAGCTCGCATCCTATGCTCGATCGCCACGACCAAATAAATAAACACCTATCTTTACAGCTCTAAACCTCTTATGCCCAACGCTCTTGCAGGCGAGACCTCTCCCTATTTACAGCAGCACCAAAACAACCCCGTCGAATGGCGACCTTGGAATCAAGAGTCGTTAGAGCTAGCTAAACAGCAACAAAAACCGATCTTCCTGTCGATTGGCTATTCAGCTTGTCATTGGTGTCATGTGATGGAGCATGAAAGTTTTGAAAACCCGCCGATCGCTGCGTATCTCAATGAACATTTCATCTCGATCAAAGTCGATCGCGAAGAACGGCCCGACCTTGACCAAATCTATATGAATGCGGTCCAAGCAATGACTGGCCGAGGGGGTTGGCCGATGAGTGTTTTCCTTACACCCGATCTCAAACCGTTTTATGGCGGGACATATTGGCCCCCCACCGCGGGCCGCGGTATGCCTGGCTTCGACCAAGTGCTGGCTGCCGTACATGATGCTTGGAACAATCGGCGCGAGCAAGCCTTAGAAACGGCAGCCAAGCTGACCGATCGGATCTCGCAGCTCTCGCAAGTCGAGGTCGATCAACCCGAATTGTCACACGA
>CAYGQU010000473.1:0-2687 GCA_964352045.1 uncultured Planctomycetaceae bacterium | reverse complement strand
TGAGTTCATCATTAACGGTGCCGAGCGTGTCGTCGTTAGCCAACTTCACCGAAGCCCAGGTATCGACTTCGTGTCAGAAATCGAAGCAGGCGACCGAAAGGTTTATAGCTGTCGGGTGATTCCCGAACGTGGTAGTTGGATTGAAGTCAACACCACGAAGAAAGATAGCATCACGGTTCGCATTGACCAAAGCGGTAAGTTCTCGGTCACGACTCTAGTGCGTGCGATGGGCCCCGAGTTCAGCATGGATTCGGATATTCTACGCGCTTTCTATCCTGCGACGAAGCAGAAGATTGTCGATGGCCGAAGCGTTTCGAAAATCGAAGGCAAGATTGCCGTCGAGGATATTGTCTATCCGGTCGGCAGCGATCGTGCAGGTGAAATCATTCTTGAAGGGGGTCAGCGTATCACTGCCAATACGGCGGAAGTGATTTGTACTTCGGGCGTGAAGTCAATCGAAGTGATGGATCCTCCCGCTTCGCCCCACCTGCTTAACGCACTGGCTGATGATGCAACAAGCAGCCACGAAGAAGCGTTGCTCCGCATTTACCAACGCCTACGTCCAGGTAACCCACCTCAGTTGGAAAAAGCTCGAACGCTATTTAACGAAAAGTTCTTCGATACGAATCGTTATCGTCTGGGCCGCGTTGGTCGTTTTCGCATCAACCGAAAATTGAATCTAGAAGTCCCTGAAGATGAAATGATTCTTCGCTCCGAAGATTTGATTAACTCTGTAAAGTACATTCTCGGCCTTGCCGGCAGTGATCCTGAGATGTACGTCGATGACATCGACCATCTTGGTAATCGTCGTTTACGTACGATCGACGAACTTGCTTGCGATGAACTTCGCAAAGGTTTCTTGAAGCTTCGTCGCACGGTGCAAGAGCGGATGAACCTTAAGGATGCTGAGGACATGACGCCTCGCAGTCTTATCAATCCGAAGAGCATCTCAGCAGCGATTGAGTACTTCTTTGGTCGTGGCGAACTTTCGCAGGTGGTTGACCAAACGAACCCTCTTTCGATGCTCACACACGAACGGCGGTTGTCAGCGCTTGGCCCTGGTGGTTTGAACCGTAAACGTGCTGGCTTTGAGGTTCGTGACGTTCATATTTCTCACTATGGTAGAATCTGTCCCATTGAAACGCCTGAAGGTACGAACATCGGGTTGATTTCGAGCTTGGCGATGTACGCCTCGGTCGATGACTACGGCTTCTTGGTTACGCCTTACCAAAAAATTAAGAATCGAAAGTTGGTTGAGGGCGAAGATTCGATCGTTTGGCTCCGTGCCGATGAAGAACACGAAGCTTTCGTTGCTTCGGCTGACGCCGACCTCAAAGAGGGTGTGCTGCAAGGTGACACGATTGTTGCTCGTAACCGAGCTGACTTTAGCATGGTTCCTACTGATAACATTCAGTACATGGACGTTGCCCCGAGTCAAATGATCGGTGTGTCTGCTGGCTTGATTCCGTTCCTTGAGCACGACGATGCTAACCGTGCTTTGATGGGATCCAACATGCAACGCCAAGCGGTACCACTTTTAGTTGCTGAGCCACCGATCGTCGGGACTGGTTTGGAACTCGATGTGGCTCGCCACTCAGGCTTGCTTGTTCGTGCGGGTCACAAGGGAACCGTCACCTACGCGGATGCCGAACGGATTGAAATTGGCCCCGAGGTGCACCACTTAAGAAAGTTCCGCGGTCTTAACGAACGGACTTGCCAAAACCAAAAGCCGATCGTCAAGCCAGGCGACAAGGTTGAGAAGGGGCAAGTCATTGCCGACGGCGCTGCCACTTGGCAAGGTGACTTGGCACTCGGTCGTAACGTGCTCGTCGCGTTTATGTCTTTCCAAGGTTACAACTTTGAAGACGCAATTATCCTTTCCGAAGAATTGGTTCATAAAGATACTTATACTTCGATCCATATTGAAGAGTTCGACGTCGAAATTCGTGAAACCAAGCTAGGCCGCGAAGAGTTCACGCGCGACATACCGAACGTTAGCGAAAAGATGCTTCGCAACCTTGATGAAGGGGGTGTTGTTCAAATCGGGACGTTCGTTCGCCAAGGAGATATTCTTGTTGGTAAGGTTTCGCCAAAGAGCAAGACCGAACTTACGCCTGAAGAAAAATTGCTTCACGCCATCTTTGGTCGTGCTGGTGAAGATGTGAAGAACGATTCGCTCGAAGTTCCATCGGGTGTCGAAGGAATCGTGATCGACACGCAAAAGTTCTCTCGTCGCATGAGCCTTTCGGAAGAAGAACGAAAGGAATTCGAGCGATCGCTTAAGGCTGCCGAAGCCGACGGAGCCGAGAAAATCGCCGAGAAGTTCACCGACCTAGTTTCGCAGATCGAAGAGGTTCTTAAGAAGAAACTCACTGACGACGACGGGAACAGCTTGGTCCACGATCAAGATCCTAAATTCGTTTCCGAGCAAGCTGCCACGTTCCGTTTGGATCGTCTCGACATTCGTAGCCCCGAAAGGCAAAAAGAAGTCGAAAAAGTTTACAAGCAAGCTTGGCCAACGGTTGAGGAAGCCATCGACAAACGTGATCGTACGCTCAATAGCATGAAGCGTGGCGACGAACTTCGTAGCGGTGTTCTTCAAATGGTGAAGGTATACGTCGCGACCAAGCGAGTTATATCAGTTGGTGATAAAATGGCGGGTCGTCACGGTAACAAAGGGGTTATCT
>CAYGQU010000472.1:0-2692 GCA_964352045.1 uncultured Planctomycetaceae bacterium | reverse complement strand
GTTATGCGATGTGCTGCACGAACCGGCACCCGATATCCGTGAAGCTTTAGCAGAGAATCCGAATTTGTTGTCTCAGACGGCACTTAGCCGATTTGACAACCTTATCGCTCAGCATGCCAATGAATTGGTGGCGGTCGTTATCGAGCCACTCGTGCAATGTGCTGCCGGTATGCTGATGCACCCACATGGTTTTCTGGCAGGTTTGCGGGAAATTACGAAACGTCATGGAGTGCTACTGATTGCCGATGAAGTGGCGGTTGGATTTGGTAAGACCGGAAGCATGTTTGCTTGCGAACAGGAGCAAGTAGTGCCCGATTTTCTTTGCGTGGGGAAAGGGCTTACCGCAGGGTACTTGCCGATGGCGGCGACGATCACGACGCCTGAAATTTATGAAGCGTTTCTCAATCGAAACGAAGCCGATGACCGAACGTTTTGGCATGGGCATACATTCAGCGGCAATCCACTAGCTTCGGCAGCCGCTTTGGCTTGCCTCGACCTGTTTGAAGAAGAGCAACTCCTGGAATCGTTACAGCCAAAAATTATGAGGTTGGGCAAGCATCTCGATCGACTATCACTCCGTAACGAAGTCATTCATGTTCGGCAGCGAGGCATTATCGCTGCATTTGATTTGAAGCAATCATCTGAGGCAGGCTTTCTTGACCCCGCCTCGGCTGGTCGGCAATTAGCGCAATACTGCCTTGAACATGGCGTTTGGCTACGTCCGCGTCCCGACATGATCTATGTCATGCCACCTTTGTCGATTACCCTCGAAGAGATTGATCGAATGATGCAAGTGATAGAAGAAAGCCTCGACGTCGTGATTCAGCAAACAACGCATGCCATTCCATAACGGTGGCAGCTTAACGGTTGCAGCGAGCTACGAATCCAGTCAGGCTCAATAGCCCAATGATCGCAGCGGTTGGCTCGGGCACGGTGTTTGCCGACGCGCTTGAATTCGATTCGCCGTAGTGATTGATCCACACGGTGTAGTCGCCTGCGTCGATGGTTCCGCTATCGTCACCATCGGCGGCAAGCAGTGTTGTTGAACCGAAGCTGTCACGCCAGATAGTGTAGTCGGCTGCATCGACCATGCCATCTTCGTTGTAATCACCCTCTAGGCCTGCGGCTTCGACGATTCCGGCGATGGTTAGGCTAAGAAATTCGGTTTGTTCGCCCGGAAGATTTTCGCCAGAAAGCTCAATTTGATACGTAGCCTCAAAGTTACCCACTACTGAAGTATCAAAGAAAGCAGAGAAATCAGCCGTGCTTCCTTGACTGAGATCGCTGAAGGTTGCTACGTCGGTAGTTAAGACGCTCGTTGCTCCAAGGCCCGAGATTGAATCGAGGTCAAGGTTGGATGCGAAGATTGGCGCACCGAGGCCGTCGAAATTAGCAATCGAGAACGGCATGCTAAGAGTTCCGCTCCCTTCGTTGACGGTTCCGAAGTTGATTAGCTGTGTGGTTAGTAGCGAAGTTTCACTGAACGAAGCATCGGGGTGATTCAGTACCGAGAAGCTGAGGTCAATGGTGTCGTCACCATCGTTTGCTCCGTTGCCGGTGCCGCCGCTGGTGGTTACATCGAGGTTGTCAATTACGATGGAGCCTGTCTTCAAACCAGCACTGCTCGTAGATGTCGATAAACCGACATTGATCGTCTTTGATCCGCCGCTACCCATAGCAAAAGCGTTGTATCGGCCTTCGACCGAACTGGTGGCATTACCCGTGGTCGTTACTTCATAGTAGGTGCCATCGCTCCCCGTTTTATTGAGCGTGACGTTTTGGTTCGAGGGTGTTGAACCACCGACATAGACACGCCCCAAATCAACAGCTAGCGTAGACGAACCGTTCGAGGCGACCGTGGTTCCTGCTAAGCCGAGGGTCGTGTCGTTTTGCTGATCGACGAAGACTGACCATACGTATTCGGGGCGGTCAACAAACGCGTTGCGGTTGTTCGTGAAGAATGAGGGGTTCAACGAGGAACTGTAAATAGCGTGATTACGTCGTTGCTCGAATTCATCGGGTGTATCGAGATAGTGCCAAGCGATGAGCGAAGCAAGGTCGCCCATTTCGTTCGAGCCGGGACTACCATTGACGAGTTCAATATTCTTTTCTGGACCCCATCGTACATCAGAATAGAAAAGACTTCGAGCGATGTCTCCTTTGTCAGCGTCGCCTGGGAAGAAGTAGGAACCAAGGTCGCTGTAGTTGCCCGTTGTGTTCGAGAAACCAAAAGGTTGGTTACCTCGATCACTGTTAATGCCAGGGTTTGACGGACGCAACGCATGCGGATCACCTAAGTTGCCTGTTGCACTATTGGAGGCACTTCCTGGTTGCAGTGACTGGGGCCAAACGTGCTCTCGGTTCCAAGTATTGCCTGAGTCCCAATCGCCATCTACCGAGGCGCGATTGTAAACCAGGATGATGTTACCCGGGATATTCGGGTCGGCGTCGGTTATGACTGCCATATCACGAAAGTTTCCATAGCTTCGCTGAATGTGTCCGCTCGACATGATCGAATTGAGCTGACTCCGGAGGGTCGATCCGGTGCCGGTGGCACTATTGTAAAAATTGCTGGGGGCGTCATAAGGGCCGGCACCCGCCAAAGATGAAAACGAAATTAAGAAGATGGCCACGAAAAATCGTATCGCGGTTGGCATCTTCAGAGAATTACTTGTAAAGCGTGAAGTTGAAT
>CAYGQU010000471.1:552-2696 GCA_964352045.1 uncultured Planctomycetaceae bacterium | reverse complement strand
GTCCCGACGGAGCGATCTTGACAAAAAAACTTAGCTCTCGCTATCAATTAAAAACAGCTTCGCAGCCCTTGAGCACGGGTCCTGGTGGCCTTGGCGGTGCGGCGGCGGCTGACTTCGATTCATTAATTGATTTGATTGTATCGACCGTGGCCAATGACACGTGGGCAGAAAACGGGGGGGGGGAAGCAGAAATTCGTTCGTTCCCAACGAACCTCAGCCTAGTTGTCAGTCAAACGCAGTCGGTCCACGAAGAGATTGCCGACTTACTCGAACAGTTGCGACGCCTTCAAGACTTGCAAGTGACGATCGAAGTGAGATTCATTCGACTTAGCGATGACTTCTTCGAACGTATCGGGATCGACTTTGATATGAACATCAACGATACCACATCAGGATTTGCTGATATTGCAGCAGGTGGTGATTTTGAAACGCCACGAAGCAGTGGTACAGTCGGTGCAACAGCAGCAGCTACGGGCGACTTGCCAGCCATTACAGCTGACCTTGACTTGCCATTCCGACAAGGTGGTTTTGATGTGGCGGTGCCAACGTTTGGTGGGTTCAATCCGACACAAGCAGCTACGTTTGGTTTTGCTATCTTAAGCGATATCGAAGCTTACTTCCTGATCAACGCTGCCCAAGGAGATTCGCGTACAAACGTCTTGAATGCTCCGAAAGTGACCTTGTTCAACGGGCAGCAAGCTTTTGTTTCGGATACCTCACAATCACCCTTCGTGATTAGTGTGATCCCCGTGGTTGGTGAATTTGCAGCGGCTCAACAGCCTGTGATCGTGGTTCTTTCCGAAGGAACTCTCATGTCAATCCAAGCCGTTGTGTCAGACGATCGACGCTATGTTCGACTCACCGTCGTTCCGTTCTTTAGCGAGATCGGCGATGTCGATACCTTTACGTTCGATGGTCAAACGACAACAAACTCGAGCAGTTCGAGTTCGGCTACCGATGCGGACGACGATGGTGTTAACGAATCGGATAGTAATTCAAACGATAACAATACGGTAATTGCTGGCACAACGGTTCAGTTGCCGACGTTCCAATTTGTTTCGGTAACTACGACCGTGAGTGTACCCGATGGTGGTACGGTCCTACTTGGTGGTATCAAACGACTGAGCGAAGGACGTGAAGAATTTGGTGTGCCACTTTTGTCAAAGGTACCGTACATCAATCGGTTATTCCGTAACGTCGGTATTGGCCGCGAAACGAATAGCCTGATGATGATGGTCACGCCGCGGATTATTATTCAAGAGGAAGAAGAAGAACGACTCGGAATCGCGGCTCAGTAAACTTGACAAACTGGCCACGACCGAAAATTTTCAATCGGCTTACTAATAACCACCGACAGGTTTTCCTGTCGGTGGTTTTTTAATGCCAGTTCAACGAGGTTGACTCCCTAGTCGTCATCCTCGCGATACACCAAACTATCGGTTCCTGAGTTTCAATTGGAGTCGAAAAATGAATCTACCCCTTATTACTTCCGGCTTGCTGGGAGCATCCGCCATTGTGCTGGGTGCTTACGGTGCGCATGGTCTAGAAGAACGATTGGCTGGGCTGGGCTATGAAGGGGCTGAGCTATCACATCGGATTGATACCTTTCTCACCGCGAGCCATTATCAATTGCATGCCGCGACCGCGTTGTTCGTGCTGGCAATTGCCAATCAATTTGGCAGTTGCTTTCGGATAACGCCGAAGCTACTAAGTGGTGGCGCTCTGATTTTTTGCGGTCTGCTCTATGTCTTGGCGTTTGTGGGGCCCGATTGGCGTTGGCTTGGGGCGATTGTCCCTCTGGGTGGATTGGCTATGGTCTGCGCCTGGGTAGGGATCGCATGGATTGGCTTTCAGGATACGAATCCCCTAGAAAAGGTAAAAAACGACGCGGCGACAGTCACCACAGCCAGCCACGATGAGAATCAAATCAAGCAATGCGATGCCGGGCTTGTCCGGGTCGAAGAATCGCTCATGTACCAGCAGCACTTGATTACTGAGCTCAATGAAGTCGTGACCTCGTTACGCAATGATTCGGATACACGGGCCGAAAGATTCGATCTTGTTGAAAAGACCGTACGACGACTCGTTGAAATCCAACAGGCAGCTGAAGATCGACCCGACGAAAGGCCTCCGCACTACTAAAC
>CAYGQU010000471.1:0-542 GCA_964352045.1 uncultured Planctomycetaceae bacterium | reverse complement strand
AAATTAAGCAATGATTTTCAATCGGCAGGAATCGATTTGATCCCCTCCTCAGAAAATCAAGTACTTCACGGTTTGTATCGCCTCTTGCTTCGGTTATGCTAGCATCTCTTCAAACCTTTTCACGGAGCGGTTCGCTATGGCAGAACGCAATGCACGGTGGGGCCTTTGGCTCTTTTTCATCTATACTTTTTTCTATGCCCTTTTTGTTGTGATCAATGCCGTAGCGCCTGAAGTCATGGAATGGACTCCCCTAGCGGGCGTGAATCTGGCTATTCTCTCGGGATTTGGATTGATCTTGTTGGCATTTTTATTGGCACTCCTCTATGGAGTAATCGCTAAGAATGAAGAATCGGGAGACGCATCGTGATTTACGAAGCCTCACCAATGGCAGTTGTCGTTTTCCTTCTCTTTGTTGCCGTAACGTTAGCAATCAGCTTTTACTTTGGTAGTAAAGCAAAATCATCGGCTGGTTACTTCGCAGCGCATGGCCAGATTCCCTGGTTCGTAAACGGTGTTGCCTTTGCAGGAGACTATCTCTCGGC
>CAYGQU010000470.1:0-2698 GCA_964352045.1 uncultured Planctomycetaceae bacterium | reverse complement strand
CTCCTACGTGCATAAACAGAAAATTGTAAATATTATCCTTTATTAACTAATAAAAAAGGATTAACTCAGAATAAAAATTACCTCACCCGTGCAGCTGGCAAGGCCAAGAAGGTTATTGCCAATAATGCCAAAGTCGTTGGCTCAGGAATTGCTGTTGATACAGCACTCGATGAGTTACCATAGTTGGCTACCCAATTGGTGTAGTCGCTGGCATCAACAACTCCTGGCGTGTTATCGTTGGGCAGCACGGTAGCAGTCCCTAGAGCATCACGCCAAACGGTGTAATCAGCTGCATCCACCGTGCCGTTGTCGTTATAATCTCCTAGCAAAGCGATTGGAGCTGTTCCAACATATTCCACACGAGCATCAAGCAAATCGCCATCTGAATTAGTCCAGGTGAATACCAAGTCTTCCGCAAGGCTCAAAGGATTGTACCCCATGCCCAGGTCGAGCCCGGTTACTCCAGTAGACAACGTCGAGCTGTTGCTGAAGTAGCCTTCCGCTAGTCGACCACTATTGGAACCACCACCAATCTCCCAGCCATTTCCTGTACCGTTGCCTAACGGGAAGGCCCCACTATCGCCACCCAAACCATTGAAACTACCTGCATCGAGTCCGCCAGCTGGACTCTCAATGGTGTAAGACTTCAAATCGATATTCTGTGCGCCAGTCAGATTATTTTTTAATGTCAAACTGCCATCAGCGCGGTCAACTTCAAGAACAACATCGGCTGGTCCCGAAAGCAAGCGAAACTCATGGCCCCCTATGTTATTCGTACCTTGATTCGCTGAGAGATCAGATACTGTCAGTCTCATAGCTACATAGCGGCCACTCTGTTCACCCGACAGGGAGTAAGGACGAAGCACACTATCTTGAAGACGATCATCAGTCGGCAAGAGGGTAACGACTGAGTCTGGTTCCGCAGCAGGAAGAGCCCCAGCAAAATCAGTATTGCTAAACCAAAATTCGAATGTACCAACGCGATCAGCAGTTGGATCATCCCCCGATCTTTGTGCGTAAGCAAACCAGTTTGCGCTTACACTTGATCCATAATCGAGAAAAACAGTTTTCTGTTCTGGTCCCAATCCAGCATATTGAGGAAAAGGAAAACCAGAAAGAGTATTGTCGTTGTAGTCTGTCAGGAAGAGCTCATCGTTAATCACCCCTGGATCATCTAGGAAGTCATCATCGAATAGCTTGTCTGGTCCGCTATCAACGGTTTCATTCATCTGACCTACAGGAATCGTGATCGTGTTTGGCGCACCACCTACATTGGTAAACGACTGTGCTTCAGATGAGCTGGTCGTCAGGCAAACACTTACTGCAACGATCGTCGCAGCAGCAAGAGGCCTAGCAGGACGAATTCGCGAGAATGCATAACCTACCAGCAAGACGCTAAGCAAGAGCATAACAGACGAAGGCTCAGGCACTGCAACAGACAGGGCAGATGCTCCACCCGCTAAACTCAAGAACAAGTTAAAGTCATGAATATCTGAATCAAAATCTTGGTCAAGGTCACCACCAAAATAGGCTTGGGCTAAGGTCATGCCTGTGTAGTCACCGCCGTAGCCAGCACGGAATGTTGGCCAGTCGCCAATGTCGACCACACCATCGTTGTTGTAGTCGCCTGGCAAGACTTCGGTGCCAACGTAACTAACAGAACTGAGAAGCAAGTACCCGTTTTCATCGCGGAGTTGAATCTGCACATCTTCACCAATCGCTGGAAGGGCTCGCCATACGCTACCCAAGTTCAGAGAATTCCCTGAGAGAAGTGTCAAGCCGTTATCTGCACCGTTAGCAGGAATATCTTCTTCAGCAAGACTAGTACCAGAACCAGGTGCAGAAGTTTCTGACCAAGCATCATCAGGGTCAGCATTGGTCGAAGTAATTGAATCCCAATTCGTATCATCTAACCCACCGGCAGTAGCAGAAATGATTTCATACGAATCAATCGTGATATTCTCCGACGCAGTTAGAATCATCTCTCCCGTTGCGCGGTTAATCTCCAATTCAGCAAATTCAGTTGCTATCAGCTCGATTTCAGCAAACTGCATCGAGTTAGCTAAACCTTCGTTCTTAACCGTAGGAAAATCCATTCGATAAGAAGTGAAAGCACCGGAAGTATTATTTACCGTAATCTCACTACCTTCAGTCGTTCGGTCGTCAGTAAGAGCAAGAGCACCCTGATCGATAAGGGTCCATGTCTCTCCACTTGCATCACCGTTTTGTTGGGTAGTAACAGTATCGTTGGTACCAAACAGTCTCCATGAGGCGGGGTCACGCTCAACGGCATCCGCACCCGTGGTAATTTTGAATGCGTTCACTTCGGTTGCACCTAACGATGGCGTTACGATGAAACCGGAGTTCTCTTCACCAAAGTTGAGATAGACCGTGTTCACGTCTCCATCGATTGCCGAGTCAGGACCTTGGCCTCCGGGCGAACTACTTGTGGGACCAATATGCACTGCCAAGATGCTATCACCGGCATCGAGTATGTCGGTTCCTGCGCCCGCCATATCAGGAAAGAAAGAAGCCTCAGCGATTTGCATCACAGGATCTCCCGATACGTCAGGGAAAATCATTTTGTAAGAAGAGTAAGGATTTGCATTTGGAAATCCAACAACAGGGCCAAGCGTATTTCGTGGGTCAGGTAGATCGATGCTGCCGGAACTAATCAAAGTCCAAGGCTCATCGAGTC
>CAYGQU010000469.1:0-2703 GCA_964352045.1 uncultured Planctomycetaceae bacterium | reverse complement strand
GCTTAAGACCCTACGATTAGCTTATCGTACCAAGGGTTCCAACGTCGTGACTTACCGGCCTCGTGTCGAACAATCAAAGACAATCACGCATCAACTGGCAGATTTAGCTGGCTCGAACAAGGCTGATTTAGAAACACTTCTGTCCAAGATTGGTCCACCAGCAACTGCCGATCAGGGCATCAAAATACTAGATAATGGCACGATCGCTCTCGACATTCCTCGCCGCGCACAGTACGAATTGATCCTACTAACCGAACGCCTTCGCATCGCCCGTGGTTTACAACCACAGAGCAAGTACCCCCGCCAGCTCCTTTCTTCGGAGCCAGTCCTCGCTCAACTGGCAACGGCACTCGAACACCGAACGACGTTCAGTTTCGTTACGCCAACTTCCTTGCGTCGCATCTTCGAGCATTGGTCGCAAGCAACCGGGTTAACGATCCTGGTCGACTGGGAATCCCTGTCGGAGATCGGACTCAGTCCGCATAGCATGCTAACCGCCTCGGCATCACAGCAATCATGGATCGAATCGCTCGATGGCATCCTCGAACCAATCGGCGCTGGGTGGTCGCCCATTGACCGCCAAACGATTTGGATCA
The DNA here is from genome assembly GCA_964352045.1 of uncultured Planctomycetaceae bacterium. Lineage (GTDB taxonomy): Bacteria > Planctomycetota > Planctomycetia > Pirellulales > Lacipirellulaceae > CAYGQU01. Next base: position 2,107 of record CAYGQU010000469.1, on the reverse strand, counting down.
GCACTGCCAAACAGAACGCCGAATTGGAATTCGTCGAGTTCTATCCCGGCTTGGGCGAAACCCAAGCCGCTAGTCTCAAGAGTGAACACCCCGAAGCAAAAGTAGTTTACGATGCAGCAAGCCGTTCCACCATCGTACGCGGCAACAGCGCGACGCACCGACGTTCCTATGCGTTGTGGTTAAGGAAGTGATTTTCACCATACACTACAGGCTTGGCGGTTCCCTATTCTACCACCCTGCCGTTTCATTTGTTCCGATCAAAGCGTACGATCAACCGCGTCGGCGATACGGCGGCATTCTTTCATCATTTGGGCAAAGTCTTCGCACTTGAGCGTTTGGTAGCCATCGCTCTTCGCGTTCTCCGGATCGGGATGAACTTCAACGATCACACCGTCGGCACCCGCGGCAATGGCTGCTTTTGCCATCGCGGGGACTAAGCTCGTGTGCCCCGTGCCGTGGCTTGGGTCGATCACAACAGGCAAATGGGTTCGCTCTTGCAAGTAAGGAACCGACGCTAAAGGTAACGTGAATCGCGTATGCGTTTCGAAGGTACGGATGCCTCGTTCGCAAATCATCACGTTGGCATTTCCGCCATCGAGAATGTATTCGGCAGCCAACAAGGTTTCGTCAATCGTTGCGCTAGGGCCACGTTTTAAGAGAACTGCCGAGGAGCTTCGGCCACACGCTTCGAGCAAACGGTAGTTCTGCATGTTACGGGCACCTATTTGAAGAATTTCGGCGTACTTCGTAACGAGGTCAACATCTTCGGGCGAAACCACCTCGGTCACAATCGCTAGGCCCGTCTCTTCTCGAGCGGTGGCCAATAGCTTCAGGCCATCTTCTTTCATCCCTTGGAAGCTGTAAGGGCTAGTGCGGGGCTTGAAAGCTCCACCGCGTAGGGCGGTTGCGCCGGCTGCTTTGACTGCCTTGGCAGTGGCGACGATTTGCTCTTCGCTTTCGACGCTACAAGGACCTGCGATCATACCGATTTGCTTGCCACCAATTTCGAACGAGCCTGCCTTAATGACCGACGTTTCGTTATGAGCTTCGCGGCTTGCTAGTTTGTAGGGAGCTAATACGGCCATGACGTTATCAACTCCTGGTGCGCTTTCGAGTGACCGAACCCCCTCGACCCGTTCATCGCCAATGGCGGCTACTACGGTCCGTTCTGTACCACGCAAAACGTTGGCTTTTAGGCCAAGTGCTTCGACATGCTCGACAAGATGGTTTAGGTTTTCTTCGCTTGCCGTGGATTTCATTACAATGATCATAACGTTTCGCCTTATTGAGAGGATGTTTTGAATTTTGTTGGGGAATTGGTGAGTTAGCTCACTCGTCAGACAATAAAAAAGCCCCGAAGACCATGTTAGGTTCTCGGGGCTTGCTTGGTGTAAGCTGTTGTGCAATGAGTAGTTACGACACAACCATCGGCCCCGGGGTCTTAAAAAAGAACCCGGTAAAGGTAAACCAATAGGCATTCGTGTGCGAAGTACTCATAGAATTGAGTATCAGCACGATTGGCAACTTTGACAAGCTAAAAAATCGTTTCGTCGAAGAAAAGTAGAACTTTGTTGATAGTACTCACCCTAATAGAATCCCGGTTGCCACTGTATGCGGCTCGATGACATGCCTACGTTGCAATCTAACCCCCGAAGTTGACTACCTATGCAAACCCATCACCAGTTCGTCAGGCCCCTTCACTTCTCCCTACTTAAAGCTGTAAATACCCCTCGAGCCCTCTCCTTTTTAATCCTTATGGCATTGCTCTTTATGAATTCGAACCAAGCTCAATCAGAAGAAACCACTTCCAATGAACCTCAAAAAGCCACTTTCGGCGGTGGTTGTTTCTGGTGTACCGAGGCTGTCTTCGACGCTACAGCGGGGGTCACTAGTGCTAAGTCGGGATATGCCGGCGGAAAAACCCTTAACCCTACTTACGAAGCAATCTGCACCGGCACGACGGGCCACGCCGAGGTGGTGCAGGTGACCTTCGATCCCCAGCAAGTCTCCTACGAGGAGCTGCTGAAGGTGTTCTTCGACATTCACGATCCCACCACGCTCAACCGCCAGGGGCCCGATCACGGCACTCAATATCGCTCGGTGATCT
>CAYGQU010000468.1:0-2714 GCA_964352045.1 uncultured Planctomycetaceae bacterium | reverse complement strand
TATTTACAACGGCCTGCCAGCGATAGAAACGTCAAAAAATGCACAGCAGGCAGCGTCAGCAACGCTAAGAGCCAACCATGGTTCTATCCAGCAGGAGACAAACGAAGAAAAACATCTGCTCGCGGTAGGTAGCCTACTACCTGTCAAAGCCTTCGACACAGCGATTCGAGCTCTTGCCGAGGCAGTGCAAGTTGGCAAACCATGGCACCTCTCGATTGCTGGCGAAGGACCCGAACGAGACAACCTAACTAAGCTTGCTGCTTCGCTTGGGATTGCAGATCGTGTCCATCTGCTCGGCTTCCGTAACGATGTCCGCGCCTTGCTCACGGCTGCGGATGCGTTTGTATCGACATCACTTCGAGAAGGTTTGCCGTTAGTGTTGATCGAAGCAATGCAAACTGGCTGCCCGGTCATTGCAACGCCTGTTGGTGGTTGTAGCGAGATTCTTTTTGCCGACGAAACCATTGGTGAACCAGTCGCATGGACTTTCGATCCGGGCGATAGGATCGGCCTAATCGTTGCCGTCAGCGAAGCGCTCGATTCGGCAGAAACGACAATCCAACGAACTGAAGCCGCCAAGCGTTGGGCCGCACACCAGTTTTCGCTTGAACGGATGACAACCGGTTATCTGGAAGTTGTGAAAAGCCAACTTGCGGCATAGAGCGGCATAGAACTGTCGTTATGCTAGAACCGAATCGCCCGCCACGGCACCGGTGCTGAACGCAGCTTGGAAATTGTAGCCGCCGATGGGGCCATCAAGGTCTAATACTTCGCCAGCAAAGTAGAGTCCTTCGACGCGTTTGCTTTCCATCGTTCGTGGATTGATTTCCGAGAGATCGACGCCACCAGCGGTCACTTCTGCTTTCTTAAACCCAAGCGATCCGACGAGTGGTATCTCAGTTTGTTGGATAGCACGAATCCAATTCGTTCGTTCCTCTTTGCTTAGTTCGGCCAAACGTCGGTCAGCGGGAATCCTGGCTTGTTCGAGCAGTACTTCACTAAAGCGACGTGGCAAATGCTCGGTCATGTAGGCGGCAATGACCCGCTTGCCATTCGTTTCGGTTGCTGCTTGGAGATGCTCTCGAAGCATTTGCTCATCGAAGCTCGGCAGAAAATCACATTCGGCAATCCAACCTGCTGAAGGACTTTCGGTAACGAAGCGGCTCGCATCCATTGCCGCGGGGCCCGAGAGGCCGAAGTGCGTGAAGAGGAACGAGCCACGCCGATCGGTAACAATCGGCTTGCCTGGCAGCCGGATGCTGATTCTCACGTCAGGAAGCGTTACGCCCTGCAACTCGCGGATCCAATTGGCACGTCCCTCCATGTCGGCAGATAAGGGAACCAACGCAGGGCGGGGAGGAACGATCCGATGCCCAAACGATTTGGCCCAGGCATAACCTTCGCCAATTGTCCCGCAACCAGGATACGATCGGCCACCGACACTAACAACCACTCGCTTCGCTAGGAGTTCACGTCGCGAGGTTTTGAGATGAAAACCGTTGTCGGATCGGGTAAAGATACCTACCGGTTCTTCGCAAGCGAGTTCAGCACCCGACAGTTTGAGCATTCGCAGCAAGGCTTGCTGGACATCGATCGCTTTGTTACTTGCTGGAAAGACTTTGCCGGTTGGTTCGATTTTCGTTGCGACCCCTTCGGCCTCGAACAAGGCGATCAGCGCATCGGGCGTAAGATGTGACAAGGCCGAACGAAGAAAACGCGATTTTGTTCTACCAGCCTCTTTCCCTGCTAAGCGATCGTAAGCTTCGGCAATGTCGGTAGACGTACCATTGTGCGTAAGGTTGCAGCGTGTGCCGCCCGACATGAGAATCTTCACGCCGACCTTACGGTTCTTTTCAAGTAGCACGGTGTGCAAGCCTCGTTCGGCAGCCCGTATCGCAGCCATCATGCCTGCCGCACCGGCACCAATTACAGCGACATCATAAGAAGCTGTTGTCATTTTAGGACGACCGTTTCAGCAGCTTTCTTAATGTCTTCAAGATCGTCTTCCAGGCATTTCTTTATACCACTGGACATCAGCTTACTAAGAGGAGCCATGATCTTGGCCATTAAGCTATTTGCTTTCCAAGAGAGGCTAAGTGTAACGAGTGTTTCATTATTAGTGGCTTTGCATCGGAATTCCGATTCGTAAAGTGCTCCACATGATTTACACTTGGCCGCGAAGATAATTGGAGCTTTGAATTGAACCACTGTCATTTCCTCAGTCGATTTGCGTCCCATGATTGTGCGAGTCTCTCGCCATCGACTACCAACTCGAATCGGACCTTCAGTCAGCACTTCGATGGATTCGATTCCTTTAATATAATTCGGGGCGTTCTCTATATCACTTATTAGATTGAACACCCGATCTATCGAGGCGTTAATTGGCTTTGATACTTGTAAAGAACCCATGCCTTATAGCCCTTCGTTGAGTGCTTTCAAATCATCGGGAAGGAAGAAACCATCCTTGCGGATCAATTCCCCATCAAAGTAGATTTCGCCGCCACCGTAATCTTTGCGTTGAATGAGAACCAAATCCCAATGGATTCGGCTGCGGTTTCCGTTGTCGGCAACGTCATACGCTTGGCCTGGCGTGAGGTGGAAACTCCCGCCGATTTTTTCATCAAACAGTGTGTCGAGCATCGGATGACGAACCCGGTTATTGGTGCCAATCGCCCACTCTCCGACATAGCGTGCTCCTTCGTCCGAATCAAGGA
>CAYGQU010000467.1:0-2731 GCA_964352045.1 uncultured Planctomycetaceae bacterium | reverse complement strand
ATGAACTCCTGTCGAAGTCACTCGAAGAGGTCGTCGCGTTAGCCGAAGAGTTCGCCTACGGTCAATATGCCGACGCGCTACTCCGAGGAGCTTCCCTCACAGAAGACAAGCAAGCCCAAGTGGTGGCGCGCATGGCAAAGCTAACTGGTCTTTCGGAAGTCTACCTCAAACGAGCGAAGCTGCGGGTAAGTCTCGGTCGGTTTGCCAAGGAGTTGCTACGCGAACAAGGGAAAATCGTCGGGCGCTACGACAGTCGCTACGCCGGACCGGGCGAAGATGGCAATGGTTCGAGAATGGATTACGATCCTAGCGACGCCGCTTTCGAGGGAATCTTCGGCGGAGCGATGAATGCCTACCTCGCGAAAGAACTTCAATACGAAGATGACCGTGTTTATGAGATCATCGCCTCGGTTTGGCCTTGGAATTACGATCCCTACGTGAATCGCTATGTAACAACTGCCGATCGACTTGCCGATGCGATGACGAAAAACCCGTTTCTTCATACCTTCGCAGCGTGTGGCTATTACGATCTAGCAACGCCTGCTTTTGCCATGAAGCATACACGCGATCATGCTCTCCATCGAACTGGTCTCAGTAGCCGGTTCACGATGGAATTCTACGAGGCGGGGCATATGATGTATGTCTACGAGCCAGCGCTTGCCAAGCTACGCAAGGACCTACTCAGGTTCTATAGTCAGGCAACGCCCTAGCTGAGGACCCTAGATAGAATTTGCCGAATCGTATCAATTGTAGGTAGGTAACTCTATCCAACATTTGTTCCAACGGATCGACAAATGCTAAAACGACTTATTCTTGCTTCTGTAGTTTGCTTGTTGTTATCAACCGATACGCTTGCCGAGGATTGGCCACAGTGGCTTGGTCCCGAGCGCAATGGCATGTGCCGAGAAACCGGCCTACTGCAAGATTGGCCCGAAGGGGGTCCAAAGCAGGTTTGGCTTTTCAAAGATTGCGGCATCGGCTACTCGGGCCCTGCGATCGTCGATAACATGCTTTACATCATGGGTGCACGAAACGGAACAGAGCAATTAATAGCCCTCAAGGCGGACACCGGCAAAGAGCTATGGTCAACCGATTTGGGCGAAGTCTATGAAAACGATTGGGGGAATGGACCTCGTGGTACTCCAACCGTCTATGGAAAAACGATTTACTGTCTGTCGGCAAAAGGTAATCTGGTTGCGATTGAACTCGCTACTGGAAACGAAATTTGGCGTGCCAGTCTGACGGCTTTAGGTGGGAAAATCCCCACCTGGGGCTATGCAGAATCTCCCTTGGTCGATGAGGATCAAGTCATTGTTACCCCTGGTGGTGAGCAAGGTGCATTGGCCGCCTTTGACCGAGAGACTGGCAAACTACGTTGGCAATCGACTCAAGTTACGGATGGTGCCCATTACTCGTCGGTCGTTGTTGCCATCATCAAGGGAACCATTCAATTCATTCAGCTCATGCCCGAGCGGCTGATCAGTATTAATCCAACCGACGGCAAACTGCTATGGGAAGTTCCCTGGAGTGGCCGCGTTGCGGTCATACCAACACCCCTTGTGGATGGTAATCAAATTTATGTCACCTCGGGCTACGGGGTTGGCTCAATGCTGGTCGAAATTGATGATAAAAATCAACCGAGTATCGTTTACGAAAACAAGATCATGAAGAACCACCATGGGGGGGTGATTCATCTTGGGGACAAACTCTACGGGCACTCCGATGGATCAGGCTGGACATGCCAAGACTGGGCCACTGGAGAACGCACCTGGCGCGAACGATCGGCCCTGGGCAAAGGGGCCATCAGCTACGCTGACGGAAGATTTTACTGTCTCAGTGAAGACGAAGGGGAAGTCGTCTTAATCGCAGCCTCGCCCGATGGTTGGCAAGAACATGGCCGCTTTACGCTTTCGCCCCAAACTGATCTTAGGAAGCCCAAAGGGAAAATCTGGATGCATCCTGTCATCTCCGGTGGAAAGCTTTACCTCCGCGACCAAGACCTACTATTTGCTTTTGATATTAGTGCAGAGTGATCTAATGGAGGCTACAATAGGGTCTTGTTTCTAATTCGCAGACCATCTGATTAGTACGCCGACATAGCACCCATGTATCAACGATCTTTACTATTTGTTTTTTTCTCATTCCTACTAATCCTACCAAGCGTTGTCCAAGCGGCACCTGCTTTGGGAAGTGAGAAGCCAGCAGAAGTTAGGGCAGAAACTATAACGAAACTGCCCAACATCTTGTGGATTACTAGCGAGGACAATTCGTTTCAATGGTTAGGCTGCTACGGTAACCAAGAGGCGCAAACACCCCGCCTCGATACGCTAGCAGAAAATAGCATCAAGTTCACGCACGCTTACTCTAATGCACCGGTCTGTGCGGTTGCACGCTCGACGATTTTAACTGGCATTCATGCTCCGACGCTAGGAACCGAACACATGCGCAGTCGGCATACCGTGCCTAAGAAAATCCGACCCCATGTTAGCTATCTCCGCGAGCTAGGCTATTACTGCACGAACAATTCAAAGACCGACTACAACATTCGAGGAGATGATAAAGCAATCTGGGATGAGTGCAGTGGAAAAGCTCATTACAAAAATCGCCCTGGGGGGAGCCCTTTCTTCGCTATTTTTAATCTTACGATCTCGCACGAAAGCTCGCTCTTTTCCGAAACCGTTGAGAAGAATCGAAAGCGCAAACTGATTCCTGCGACACCACGACTTGATCC
>CAYGQU010000466.1:0-2757 GCA_964352045.1 uncultured Planctomycetaceae bacterium | reverse complement strand
ACACGAGCCAGGTCGGCATGTTCGAACTACTGAACGAAGAGGGCGTTTCAGCAGGCACGCGTCGTATTACGGCCTTAACTGGCCAGCGAGCTGAAGCCAACCGGCGCGAAATTGAAGAAACTCTTTCTAACGTCGCCAAGGTGCTTTGCGTCAATGAGGAAGTCGTCGTCGAAGCGATTGGGCGCCTGGTTGCACGACAACGTGCGCTGAAGAAAAAACTCTCGGGCAGTGGAGAGGTCAAGCGTGACGAAGCAAAGCTGCGCGGCGATAAACTTACAACGTTTGATGAGCGAAAACAAGCATTATCCGAGGCGGCACGCATGCTATCGGTCGCACCCCAAGCCGTGGCCGATCGAGCTAAGGCAATGATGGCCGAAATCGAAGCACTCGAAGCCAAGGTGAAGAATCGTGACGCCGTTGGTCCGATGACGGCCGACTCGTTACTCGAATCGGCAGTCGAGGCCGAAGGCGTAACGATCGTCATTGCCGAAACACCTGGTGCGGAAGTTGGCATGATGCGGCAATTGATTGATGCGGTTCGTCAAAAGAGACAACCTTCGGCAATTTTGCTAGCTGCTAAGCAGGGGGACGATAAAGTGACGCTGATTGCCGGCATAACGAAAGACCTCGAAGAGCGTGGCGTTAGCGCTGGCAAGTGGATAGGGCCGGTAGCCAAAGCCCTCGGCGGAGGTGGTGGAGGTCGGCCCGACATGGCCCAAGCGGGGGGGAAAGAGCCTGCCAAACTTCCCGAAGCTATCGCGGTCGCACGAAAAACGCTCGATGCAATGCTTGCTAGTTAGCAGCACCCACTACCCCCTTACAAATTGTCTCGTACCTAGCTAGCAGACAAGTGGCTTCGGTTAAACTCTCTTGCTTAACTTTTCTTAACTATGCAGGTCTAATAAGACCTACATGAGAGGGTTTGCTGCGATAAAATAACGCATCAAATTCTTACGTGATGAGCTTGATTTTTAATCTCCTAAATCGTTATGTTGAATTTAACGACATGGCGCTTTTCTTTTCACGATTGCTTTTCTTCACTGGTACTTGCTTCCGCGAACATGGCGTAGCGACTTTTGCGTTTTTGCTGTTACCACTTTGGCAAAGTTCGGTTGTTGCCAGAATAGAGAGTTCGGCACATCTCAGAACCTAGCTCAGGCAGGAGAGAGATTATCATGGCGGTTGATTTTCGTGTTAATGAGCCGAAGGTATTGATCTCGGCAAATCCACATGCTGCTTGTCGGGTGATTGAGCGTGGGCCGAATTGGCTTTTTATTTGTGCACCTCGTGGGCGACTTTTGGGATTTAATCGACAGCGACCAACGCTATCTGAAGAGATTTGGCAAATTGCTGATCGACATTTGATCTATCGGATTATCTTGCACTTGGAAGAGGTCGAAGGGCTCGACGTCTCGGCTGCTGCCGAGATCGCCCAATTGCAAAAAATGCTAAATGAGTCGAAGGGGTCTCTTCGGCTTTGTGGTTTGCGACCCGATTGTGGACGTCAGCTAATTCATGATACCTGTTGCGATAAAGTGCATAATTATGCAACGCCTCACGATGCGGTGTTAGGCTACCCTTGTAACGACGAGGCGACCAACTTTGAGCAAGAGAAGTTGCCAGAACAACCGATTCAGGATCAAAGATCGACAATCCGTAAACAACGAAAAATCTTGCCCCGTTGAGATATTGTTTATCAAAGCCAAATGTACGATAAACCGGAGGCTCACTAAGCTGGTTACTCGTTAGACTAAATACTTACGCCGTAGGTCTTCAAAGACTTTAAGAATTGGCTTCTGCTGTCCCTCTTGGTCGATGAGCCCACTGTTGGGCCAGTGTTTGGCTTTGCTATCGAATAGCTCGTTCCAGATCACAACCTGCACAGCATTCTTCGCCATGAGCATGGGGATCCGTTCGTGAGCCCATTGCGATTGCCAGGCCTCGTTGATTTCGTCGGGTGTCTCTTCGGATAAAACAATGCGCGCTTTCGAGCCAATCGCCTTGGCCACTTCGGTAGAACTCGGTAGGGTTATCGTTAGCATCAGGGGCGTTTCGATCCGCACGCTCCAAAGATCAATCAGCCGACTCATGGCAAGCGGATTGCGAAGCGCAGTTGAGTTGTTTTGATAACCAATGTTGAGTTCGAGGTTAAACCCCGCTATACCAAGATCGCTTCGCTCCAGGGCGTCGGCAAAATCTAGCGGCGATAGCTCGCTATCTTTTCGACCCCGATATTCGCCCCATGGTTGATCAATGCCAACGACGATTGGTGTCTTAGGATCAATCCTGCGTACTTCTTGAACCGCTTGGGCAACGATTTGGAGCCGTTCTTCGTCGCTGAGAGACAAAACCCCTTCACTATTGATGCGCGAAGCGACGTTCCAAAGTTGAACCTTCCCCTTGTATCGTTCAACCGTTTCACCGACGTGGCTAATCATAAGCGAATTGAGCATCGAGAAGTCACCTTCCCATAGGTAAGCCCAATCAGGTATTAGCGTTTCATTGAATTCTAAGATCGGACCGCAGCAAACACGCATGCCTGCCGACTTTGCCCATTTAATTGGTTCCTCAGAAACTGACCAATCTCGTTTCGCCTCATTTGGCTCAACCGAACCCCAACCGCAGGGGACTGAAACCAGGTTAAAGGCGGTTTGAATTTCTTTCGCTACCGCTTTGTTGGGTGCTTCATTAGCCAGCCGAACTCCTTGCAAGGTTGAAAGTTTATCGACGTTCGCTTCCCTTAGGCTGATTGCTTGA
>CAYGQU010000465.1:0-2759 GCA_964352045.1 uncultured Planctomycetaceae bacterium | reverse complement strand
GCTCTTGAACGGCTGCAAGTCGAATTGCAAACCACGCAGCGTGAAGTCCTTGAAATGCGACTCGCAACCGAAGAAACTTGGGCCCAGCTGACAGGGCTGCTGGCACCGGCTGCTCTGACACGCTCAATTTCGAAGGTCCGAGCCCAACTGGCCGACCATTACAGTCATGCGTTGCAGCAAATCAAAGAGAGTCGTGGCGCGTTGCGTGAAGCATCTGCCAAGATTGGCGCTGAGTTTGAAGCTTTGGAGCAACGGCGTGTTTCAGTTGAAGAATGGTCCCTTCGCCGTCACGAGGCGTTGGGCGAAGCCGCCACTAGGCTCGAAGGTCGCGAAAAAGAACTCGATCGACAACAACGTCAGTACGAACAACACGAAGCGCGTTGGGCAGTGGAACGAGAATCGTATCGCGAACAAATTCGTACGCTACTCGTTGAGTTACGCGATGGAGAGCCAGCGATTCGCTTGGCGAAAGCGGCTTAGAGTCGTTGAGGCATAACACCTTGGTGCCACTGTCCAGCTTGTCCGGCAGTGAAAAACCAGCTTGTCCGGCAGTGAAAAATAAGAGCAAATGTTCTTTGCAAAACACCGCTGGAAAAACCAGCAAAAGCACCCGTGTGAATATTTTCCCCAAATCTATTGGACTAATAGTAATAGGTATTAGCCATTGAAAATCTAAATTCATGTGTAGTAGTCACAACTACATTTTAAGCCAACTTTGAATCGGTGTACAGAAACACACTCTACTCGACTACTTTTAGCAACTCTTCAGGTCCTTCTTCATCATCAAATAGTTCAATCCACGCTTGGCTGAGCGGGGCTTCAATCTCCACCGATTCTTCTTTCATTGGGTGACGAAATGCCAGCTCCCTAGCATGCAAAGCGATTTGGCGGTCTCGTAGTTCTTCGTGTTGGATGCCAAACGAGATCGTTGCGCCGTATTGTGCGTCGCCTACAATGGCATGGCCACGCGATGCGCATTGCACTCGAATTTGGTGCGTGCGGCCTGTTTCGAGTTGGATCTCGATCCAACTGAAGCGGTCGCTCGACCAGCGGACGTGGTAATGCAGTATTGCTTTTTTGCCGCGAGGATCGTCTTCCTCAACGACAATCGATTGGGCCATGCCATGCCGTTTGTGCAGGTAATCAATGTAGGTTCCCTCCTCTTGCTCGATTCGTCCTTCGACGATTGCCCAATAGGTTTTGCTGACGGTTCGTTCTTGGAACTGCTTAGCGAGTCGTTGCGTGGCGCGAAGGTTGCGGCCAAATGCGATAGCACCCGTGACGGGCCGATCAATGCGGTGGACGAGGCCAACGTAGAAATTGCCTTCTAGTTGTTCCTTCTGGCGATAGTAGTCGCGGACCCAGAGTTCGAGACTATCAATCCCAGGGGGTGCTTGGGTTAGCAAACCGGGAGGTTTGTTAACTACTAGGCAGGGGCCTTCTTCGTACAAGACTTCGAGTTGGTTAATAATTTCCCCCTCTCCTTATTAAATTTTTATAACCGGCCTCCCCCAAACGGTAGAAGGGGATCAAGAGACTTCCCAGTAGGTTAACCGTATTGCGACATGAAGCGATCGAGTAGACGGGGGGCGATTCGGTTGGCACAGACCATGAGCCGACCAACGGGATTGGGGATAATCAGTCGGCGACGTTTTTGGAGGGCGTTGATCGTTCGTTTTGCTACCCAATCGGCCGATACGCCACCGCTACGCGTCCAAGGTGGGGTTCCTTGCGCATCGACAACATTCTGTTTGAATTCGGTTTCGGTTGTTCCGGGAGCCACTAGATTCAGCTCGATACCAATCTTTTCAAGCTCGGGTCGAATCGATTCGCTCAGGCCATGCAAAGCAAATTTGCTTGCACAGTACTCGCTACTAAAGGGTATGCCTCGGCAACCGAGAATGGAGCCCATGTTGACGATCGCAGGATCGTTACCTTTGCGCAGGAGCGGAGTTGCTTCGCGAATGAATTCGGCGGCGGCAAAGAGGTTGACTTCCATCAAAGTGCGAAGTCGATCGGGTGAGACTTCGACGAACCGACCGTAGGCTCCAACGCCTGCGTTGTTGATTAGAATATCGAGTCCCCCTAACTCTTCGCGGCAAGTTACAAGTGCTCGGTGTCTAGTACTCGGATCAGTGACATCACCAATGATTGCTACGACTTGGCAGTTCTCGACGAGGTCTGCTTGTTTGATTTGTTCGGCGACTTCACTGAGTCGATCTTCATTTCGGGCCAGTAAAACGAGGCTTGCTCCTTTTGCGGCCAGCTGTAACGCCAAGCATTTGCCGATGCCGCTCGATGCTCCTGTCAGGAGAATTCGTTTGCCGCTTAGTTGCCGACGTCGTCGAAAGAGGCGTCTCATTTAGGCAACGTCACCAATAGAAGAATCGTCGGCTGGTGTGGCATCAATCGGTGCGATGATGGCGTCCTTCGTTTCGTCTTTTCTCGTGGTGTTGAGATTCTCATCAACTTCGGTATCGGAGTTGAACTCTACGCCCGTCGATCGAAGCGTAATGGTCGCTTCCTCAGGTGAAATACGACCGAGATATTTCTTCGGAACTCGGCAATGGACCGTCACAATATCTTCAGTAAACGTACGACTAAGTATTTCACCATGCTTGCCAAGGTAGGCGAGCAGTCGTCCATTGCCGACGGCAGTTTCGATATCGACTTCCAAGAAGCCACGGCTGAGGGCTTTGCTAACTGCCATCTCAAGGCGGTCAATCCCTTCCCCCGAATAGGCACTAATGCGGACCGAG
>CAYGQU010000464.1:0-2759 GCA_964352045.1 uncultured Planctomycetaceae bacterium | reverse complement strand
CACCTGGAATTACCCCTACTGCTGCGCCAGCACGTCCAACAACTCCCAACTCTTCTATCGTGCCATCAATCTTAAGGCTTTTACCTGTAGCCGTCTCGCCGATTCCCTTTATGGTACCCAATCCAGGTGTTTCATCTGCTGCTAAGTCGACTAGATCTTTTCCAAATGAACCAAAGAATGCTTTTGTACCTGCGTATAAAGGGTTCTCAGGTTCAACAATGGAAGCATTAATAAAAGCCGCTTGGGCTTCAGCCGTTATTTTAGCTGTTTCAACAGGCGGCCTTGTGTTGCCGTCACCCGATGTATTTACGAAATTCGTGTGCGAGTAACCTGGGTCACCATTCCCAGCTATCCATACTCCAGCATCACCTGCTTCGTTGGCTTCTCCCCAAGACATGGGAGACCAATCGCTACCTGTAGCATGAGTTTTCTTTTCCGCTGTGCCAGCCAGGTAAAAAGAGGGTGACGAGCCCCTTGCCTGGATAACTTCTTACTCAAGCTAAACATCTAAACTAAGCCTTCTAATTCACCGCAAACCCGCTATCTAAACCGCTGTCGATGCTATCGTCGGTACCCTTTCGAAAGCTTCCTTCGCGAATTCCTTGTGAAAAGATTTGGATTAGGGGGCCGACTATGCCGAAAGTACCAACCGGAGCGGTTATGCAGGTCTTCCTTGCGGGAGCACCAGCGATGCATTATCGCCCCTCTTGAGTAAGCAATTCGGTTGGGAGATTCCCCATAGTTTTGCTTACTCTGGCAAATCACACTTATCCCAGACGTAACGCCTAGTGGCATTTAGCGTGTGGATAGAGTCATCAGACTGACATTGGGGGATATTAAGATGCGTCATTGGATTATTACCTGCACGGCTTTGGCCCTGCTCTGGCCCACCGCTGCCGAGGCTGCTGCGCCTACGGCAGAAGTCATGGCACAACAAGTCGCAACAACACTTCGTGAAAGTGGCGAACTATCGAACTATCGAGTTGGGGTGAAATATGAGGATGGCGTTGCCTGGCTCCTCGGCACCGTCACCAGTGAAGCACAAGCAGAAACCGCCAAGCGTCTTACGAGCCAGATTGAAGGCGTCGATGCGGTCGTTAGCAAACTGCAGATCGTTGCTGCTCCACAGCCAATCACCAAAAAAGCACCTCAAAAGGTAGCAAAGAAGCAGTTGGCACCAAAGCCTGCTGCTGATGCTGGACTCGCACTGGCTGCACTCGAAACGAGCACCGTGAAGAAGACAGCCAAGCAATTGGCTCCGAAGCCATTGCCAGCACCTGCTGAATTGCAAGCACCCGTCGCTGTGGCACCGATTCAAGCGCAAGCACCTCGTGTTGCGTCACGTCCTTTGCCCATGGTACATGGTCAGCGTGGTTTGCCACGTCCGATGCAACGGATGGCACCACGGGGCGCTCAACAGGGTTATGCTCAGCAAGCTCAGCATGGTCAGCCAGTTCAGTACGCTGGTGGGATGCCTTCGCCCCAAGGTTACTCGACTGGCGGAGCAGCTGGCGTTAGCTACGACCAAGCAAACATGCCTGGCTATGCTTGGCCAAGCTACGCGGCTCATCCAAACTATGCTGCTTTGACTTATCCGAAACAGTACTCGCCAAGTGCATGGCCTTACATTGGCCCCTTCTATCCTTACCCACAAGTTCCACTAGGATGGCGTAAGGTAACGCTTGAGTGGGACGATGGTTGGTGGAACCTCGACTTCAGCCACAACAAAGGCCACTGAGCTCGGCGTTAAGTAAGGCTAGAGTAACCGTTCTGATGACAAACGAGCCCTCGCAGGAATTAACCTGCGAGGGCTTTTGTCGTAGGTTCCCTGGCTTGTCTTGAAGTTGCTGTCGATGCTAGCGAATTATTCGTCGACAAAAGGTTTTTTCGTCATAACCTAATTTATCCGCAAGTTCTACGCAGCTTATCACGATACCTACTGTAACGAATAACGTCGGGGCTCAGCGCTCCAACTATTAACGAATACCTAGCACCTTGCTAGCAAATACAGAGGTCCTTTTCATGGTTCGGCAACGCATCAAGCTCCGCCCACAGGCAGTTACTGCCGCCCTTTTGCTAACTGCACTTTCGCTCGGTTCGACCGGGTGTTTTTGGGGCTTAGCAAGTCAAGGTCCAAGTCTCGGCATTGCGGCGATTCCCATTCCAATCTCTCCCTACCTTCAGAAGAAGGAAGAAGACAAGTATTGGCAAAAGGAACGCTACGACCGCGTACCAATTCTTGGTCCCATTACGTCGGCTAACGATCCGATTGCCTTAGACGAACCAAGTGATGACGAAGTTATGCGTGCTCTTGAAAAGGCGCGCCCGGTAGAAGGGGGAATTCCCCTTCTATGGTCACGTAATCGTAACGATGTACGTATCGTAAAAGAAAAGATTGCTGACTACGTTGATCCGGTTCGTGTCTTGCCAATGATCGGGCCCGCACAACAGCATCATGCTCATTACAAGTGTACTATCTACTACGAAGATGTTCGCCGTGTTGGTTGGCCAGTTCCTCACACGCTTGTTGATGAAGATGCTCGCGAGGTGATTTATGTTGACCATAACCACCTTCACATGGTCGGCGACATTGGCGATGGCGGACAAGGAACCTAGTCGAAATCTCATGAGCTAATGCGATAACAGTTAGGTAACGACCGATTAGATGCCATAAGAATGAAACATCCGACCGACCGCGTGATTAATAGCCGCGGTCGGTTGCTTTGTGGGCCCTGCTGCCTTGAGAAGAGGCTGCTGAT
>CAYGQU010000463.1:0-2769 GCA_964352045.1 uncultured Planctomycetaceae bacterium | reverse complement strand
TTTTACACTAGTACGGTTGTTGATTCGTTGCTTGTGGGTTCGTAGGTTAGTCGAGCTGTCATGTCTTCGACTGATGACATATTCATCACCCTCAGTAGCTGCTACGAAGCCCTCGCCTAGCACCTGATCTAACTCAGGAAACAAAGGAACAACGCGAGTCTCATGCCCTTCATGGTGCTCTGTCTTGATAGAATGCACCATAAACCGTTTCTGATCCCAAATGATGTCTCCCCATCGCAAGGCTAATACTTCTGAGGGGCATCTTAGGCCACCATATCGAGCTAGTGAGAAGATGATTCGCCATTCTAGCGTCGGACAAGCATCAAGTACCTTCTTGGCTACTTCATTGGTAACAAAGTGATCTCTTTCACGTACACGGACCAAGTTAGAAGGTAAGCCATCGAATGGGTTGGATTCAATAAGTTCGCATTCAATTGCTTCGTTGAATAGCGTCTTAGCTTTAGCCGTCCACTTGCGTATGGTGTTTTCTGCTCTGCCCTTGCTGATTACGGTACGCCATGTTCTAGCATCTGACTTGTTGATAGACCGCAACGATCGGTTATCGCCAAATGTATCACGCAGACTTTTGAAGGGTGCGGAGTAACTTAGCAACGTTCGAGGCTTAAACCTTGGGTCCGCTTCTCGTTCTGCTAAGAAGGAATCGATGTACGCGCCAAGAGTCCCTTTCCTACGCTCAGAAACCAATCCGACTTTAGCCAACTTAGCGATTAGCCTTTCACCACTGGCAGCAACCCAACGGCTAGTAGCCGTATCGGGTGATGATACAGCTATCTGTGAATGAACCAATGCCTCAACGTGTCGTCGGATTTCTTCTGCTTTACGTTTGGGAATAATACCAAGCGTGATAGTACGTCGAATATCGTCGCGATCTTCGAATTGAATCGAATAGCTACCGGTACTCCTACGTCTTGATAGTGATGCCATAAAAACCTCCTATTTGTTTTAAGCATTATTGCAGATCGCATTGCAGCGCGCTATCATGCTGCAGGCATATTTGAAATATTGAGCGATAATTATCCAGATATACATTATCGATCCTTGCGAGTCAGAAGCCTAGAAGCCAATGCCTAAGTCTATTCTTGAAAGACTTTTGTCGATTGGCTTCTAAGCACTAAGAGTCCTAAGCAAGGCTATGAACCAATGTCATATTCGTGGTTCTCAACAACATAAGTACGGGGACGAGAGCCACCTTGGTCGTTTTTAGGCCCCATCTGCCAGCTGCCAATTCCCTTCTCGCTAAGACTAGCTAACGCTTCCTCAGCTTCTTTTGCAGTAGCGTATCCAACGCCGCGTTGTACGTCACGAGTACTAACTGATCCTCCAGAAATTCGAATGAAATCTAAGAGTTTTTCATCATTACTTCTGGGAAGACAAGGATCGTAGATGCGTTTCGCTTCGTTACCGAACCAACGCGCAAGTTGTATTCCGACTCGTATGCATTCAACGTCGACATCTCCTGGCTTCTCTTCGGTGCCAGCAGCCCATCGAATCATATGGATCACGAGTGCTAGTCTTGGTGCATAGCCTATGAGCTTTGACCAAGTGGCATTTAGCGCACCTTCAAGAGAATGCTTCTCTATTTGCATCTGGTCATGGTATGTAGCCCAGACCTTTTCAGCATCTGGTGTAAGCGATAGCTCTGCTGGTTCTATTGGTCCAGCACTGTAAGGCTGACGAAGTGAGTAAATCCTCTCAAACAAACGGTCTATGGGTAACTTATCCTTATCAGTAACTTCAGCACGACCACCCCAAGTTGTAATTTTGCTAGGTGGATGAGCAAATAGAAAGCGAGCAAAAAGTCCGTTCTGAAGAAAAGTATCAGACGCATACGAATCCAGAATACCAGGTTGAATTCCGCCAGTAATGCTTACAGCTGCTCTGGGGACATGAATTATTTTATGATCTCCAGTTTTACGATCTATCGTTAACGAGCCGCCATCAATCATTTCTAGCCACTGGGGTGAATCGCCTCCTTTCGAGTTACTGCGTTTTGTAATGCTTTCATACCAACCTGCAAGCTCATCAATAACTAATGCCAACCCATGTGGTTGTTTTGACAGCAACAGACAAAGTGCTTCAATTGTTGTGTCACCTATACATAAACGATTGGCAACGGGTTCGATTGGCATATCAACTTCATTGCCATGTTTATTAGTATTCCGATCATACTTTGCCAAATCGGCCTTGTAGTCAGCTATTGCTAAACTGTGCGTCACTATCTCATTAGTCTCACGTTCTCTAAGCCACCTTGTAGCTAATTTAATAGCCGGACTTTTTCCAGTGCCAGATTTCCCTACAAATGCTGTCCAAAGTATACTTTCGACTAACCATGTGGAACTTAACCGCAGAGCATACGAGCTACCAATTACGGATGCAAAAGATGTGAGGTATGGCAAAGCAAGGTAGCAAATATCACATCCAATATTGTCAGCAGCTTTCTTTATAAAGCTATCCAATGGATCAGGCAGGAGTTCATAAGGAAACGGTACAAAGTCTGCAAATGGATCAGGCGGTGTATATTTTGAAATGCTTTTTGCTATTGCCTTTACCTCATCACCTTTAAGAGGTGGATTGCATCGCTCAAGATTGACTTCCTGCAACTCTCTTGCAATCTGCGATTCCTCTTTACCACTTTTACGCATGCCTCCTGCAATGCGAGTTAAGCTGCTGTTACGACTACCCTCTTCGAATTCATCCGGCAAAGGGTCCTTTAGCTTGGTAGTGCATGAAGCACCGTTGCCACTGGCT
>CAYGQU010000462.1:0-2771 GCA_964352045.1 uncultured Planctomycetaceae bacterium | reverse complement strand
CCAGAGTTGGATCAATCACCCCATCACGGCGCAAGGCAGCATCAGCCTCATGCTTTTTAGCAATGCGATCAGCTGTTGCTTTATCAGTTGTGCGAGTGCACTTGCTTATCCGTTTGCCAGCATGGTCATTCCATGAGGCATACCAAGGACCTTTTCCAGATCGTTTATAGACTGAGGACATATAAGATCTCCCTAGCGATTAAAGATGGTTCTTTATTGTTATATCAACTGCGTCGTCCAACGTAAAAATTGACAGAGCCTCACCAAACCCGATGTAAGGTGAGGTTCTGTCAGTTGAGCATTACTCATCGAGTACAAATATCCGAGTAGGTCGACCTCCCTTAGGCCCTGGTCTAGCGTTTTCCCAATGACCAAGCCCTCGTTGTTTTAGGTCCTCAAGTGTCTTTTCAGGACCATCTTGAGTCTCCCAATGTGAAGCAAACATGCGAGAAAACTGACTGGGGGTAGTCTTACCACCCTTTTCACGGATCTTCTCTACATATTTGATGTGCTCGTCTTGGTCCTCTTCGCTAGCAAGAATCGCATAGACACGACAGGTTTCGTATTTGAACCATTCGATCAAGCGAATCCCCCGTTGCATACTATCAAGGCTTATAGCACCAGGATCGAGATCAATTCGTGCCGCACAACCTGAAAGATGCAGGATGAGAGCCAATCGAGCGGCACACCCTCTGAGTTTAGAGTAAGCAGCTTTAAGATCTCCAGATAAATCACTCATCTCAATACCATGCCTATCATGGAATTCAATCCACGCATCTTTGGCATCAGGACTCAAACGCAAAGCTTCGGTTCGGAAGGTTCCACCCTCTTGGAATCCGAATTGGTATAACCGTTGATAGACCTGTCGCACCTTTTCCTTACACACTGGATCAATCACTCTTTCGCTCCACATTGGTACCTTATATGGTGGTAAAGCCAGTAAGAATCTTGCAGCTAAACCATTCTCTCGGTACTTCTTGCTAAGGGTTCTCCTTAGGACTCCCGGTTGGATGCCACCAGTTACTCCTACTGAAGCTCTTGAGATTGTGATCTCCTTTGGCCCACTCCCCTTACGGTCAATTGCAAGGGGCCCTGCGCCATACAAGCTCAACCAGCGTGAAGCATCGCCTCCACCTGAGCCCGAATATCTATCAAAACTACTGAACAAGCTTGCCAATTCGTCGAAAGTTACAAGCATGCCGTTTGGCTGTTTAGCCAAGAGAGAGGCCAATGCTTCGATGGTAACGTCTTCAGTATAAGTCCTGAGAACTATTGGCTCACTAGGCTCTTCCGGAGGGTCCTCAGACATTGTACCCCTTTTCCATCTCTTCATTTTTTCTTCGTATCTTAGCGAATCCCTCTTGTACTCATCTTGATCCAATACAGAAATATCGGCAGCAGTTTTCTGTTGTTCCCTTACTGGCTCAAGAGCTTGCTTAAGTGCAGGACTTTTCATCGTCCCTGAGTCACCAACAATACCAGTCCAGAGAATCGAAGGTTCCTTCCAATCGGACTTTAGCTCGATCTCATATGAGTTACCAATTGCCGATGCTAAGCCAGCAAGAAGTGGCAATGCGAGATAGCTTGCATCACAACCAATTGAGTCTGATCCCGAATATACGAACTCATTCAGTGGTGCTGGTAAGGCATCAACTGGGAACTCTTGATAGGGAAGAATCGGCTTTGCAGGAGCGCGGCTCTTTCCTGGCTTATACCTACAAACACTCTGTACTATTCCCTCCACCTCCTTATCAGGGAGAGGTGGCTGACATTTCTCTTGATTATGTATCAAGAGAGCTGAGAGTATTGCGTCTTTACCCATACCACGGCTTCGCATTGATCCAGCTAGGCTGGTCAATGTGTCATTACGTTCTCCCTCAATAATCTCTTCTTCTTCAGATTCATCGAGGGAAGTTGCCACTTGAGCAGGGGCGCGAGTTTGATATTCCTCTATCTTCCTCAACAACCACTCGGGTGCTTCGGCTACTTCAATCTCGCCAGGACCAAATCCTGGTACCCATGCATAGTTACCGTTCGGCAAAGAACTAGGTGGTGCAACGACATAACTACCTTCACCCAAAATATCGATCTTTTCACCGATCTTGCCAATCAGTCTTTTGACCTCAAACTCATCTGGAGATTTGAAGTAGTAATGCATACCTCCACTTGGCGTAGTGGCCATAACGGTTTCAGGCAAATCGTCATACAACATCATAAGAATAGAGAGCGACTCATGGCCACCAGGCGTATCGATATCAAGCACAAATACGCCTCCTTGCGACCCCGTGCGAATACCAATGTTGGAATTCTCCTTAAAGCCCCGGCCGATCTTCTCTGGATCATTCGTAGCGCTCTGGTATCCACCTGCTATTGCAGGTTCCTTACCTCCAGGAACACAAGGTAAGACAGCAAAACCATGCTCGTGGGCATAGTTTAGAGCTATATCTCTAGTTGACTTTGACACAACCTCCTTATTCTCGGGGTTTGGTGAGGTTGTGTCATTGGCGCCGTTCGTTTTATTATTGTGCTCGCTCATTTTGCACCTCCTTTCGTTTGTTGATCAATCCAAGCGTTTAGCTGGTTAATCGAGTAACGAACGGAGCGTCCTATACGGACGTGAGGAATCTCGCCGACAGCAGTCAAGCTCCAAAGCTTGCGAGGGCTAATCAACAGCATGGTTGCAGCCTCTTTAGCGTTGATAAGATTATTAAATCTAGAAATAGGCATCGTATTGTCTCCAACAGGATTAATTATGCGGCGACTCTTATCTC
>CAYGQU010000461.1:0-2779 GCA_964352045.1 uncultured Planctomycetaceae bacterium | reverse complement strand
ACCCAAAGAAGATTAGCGAATGGGCTCCGCTACTAGTTGATAAGAGAAAAGTCTTTCCGATTGCGGCCACCAAGATGAACTCCGGTACCGATGTTAACTTTGGTGGCATTTCTCGTAAATTGATTGGATGGCTTAGTAAACAACCAGGTTGTGGAGTCGCAACAAGGAATCGTGTTACCAATCTTAAAAGTAGTTCTTCAGGTGGTTGGCAAGTTAGCGTTAAAGATTTGCGATCAAACCAAACACATACGACCAACACAGACTTTGTGTTTGTAGGCGCTGGTGGCGGTAGTCTTTCCTTATTGCAAAAATCAGGCATTCCCGAGAGCAGAGGTTTTGGTGGTTTTCCAATCGGCGGACAATGGCTTGTGTGTGATAATCCTCAAGTCGTGGAGCAACACCATGCAAAGGTATATGGCCAAGCACTCGATGAAGCACCGACCATGGCAGTTCCTCACCTAGATTCACGGGTGATTGATGGAAAGAAGTCAATTCTCTTTGGTCCATTTGCTGCATGGACAACTAAATTTTTACAACGTGAGGGAAGTTGGCTTGATTTACCTACCTCGGTAAAAAGAGACAACCTTGGACCGATGCTAAAGGTTGGAATTCACAATCTTCCCTTGGTCAAATACCTGATTCAGCAAGGAACCCAGAGCATGGCGGCTCGCATGCGATTGCTAAGGACCTACTATCCTGCTGCAAAACGCGAAGATTGGAGACTAATTAACGCAGGAATTCGAGTACAAGCCATTAAGAAAGAACATGATGGTCAAGCAGGCATCGTCCACTACGGTACTGAAGTCGTGACCAATGCCGATTGCAATATGGCAGCCTTACTAGGTGCTTCACCAGGTGCCTCGGTTTCTGTCTCGATTATGATGCAGGTCATCGAAAAATGCATGCCTCATTTGCTCGATTCAGAGACTGGCAAATCAATTATGCGAGAAATGATCCCTACTTATCATTTGGATTTACTTTCTGACTCGGCAGCAGAGCAATATCAAGAGCTCAACAAAGTTGCAGTTCAGTCACTGATGTTAACAGAGTAAGTCGCCGCTAAACCAAAAACGTCGTCTGCAATTTACTAGTCAGCTGTTGCTCTAGTTACAGAACTGTTTCAAGAATAACCAAAGGTTTGAATGAGAAGTCAGAGAAATAATTCTGTCGCAAAATAACTATAAGATATTGATTATGTTATATTTCTCGGAGGTGCTACAGAGAGTCTGTCTGAATGAAATTTACGGATTGCAGTTAACATAGCAAGTTCAGAGGGTTTGATAATGTCGGAGGAAGATAACCAAATACTTGGATATTTACCGATTCCGGATATTGTTACTCGGCTTGGACTCTATGTAACCGGTGTTGGAACATCGGTCGTTCCTCCAAAAGCAAGGTATCCTTTCCAAAGACATCCTGAACTCTATGATTTTACATGGCAATCAGGACGTACCCTGCCGGAATTTCAGTTTGTCTTCATAGCCGAAGGAGAAGGCGAATTTGAATCCAAACTAACTGGTTTGCAACCAGTAAAGGCTGGCACCGTGATTCAATTGTTCCCTGATATTTGGCACCGATACCGTCCTCTTAAATCGATTGGTTGGACGGAATACTGGATATCTTTCGGTGGTGAATTAATGTTCAAATGGCATGAACGTGGAGTCTTTAGAGAAGAGTATCCACTGGCCACCCTTCGTCATCCAGTCGATGCACTCAATCTGTACCAACGCATGATTGATTTGGTAAGCAATGAAGCTGTACATAGTCCAACCCTTATGACATCGTGTGCAATGGGTGTCATAGCAGCTACTCTTGAACGAAAAAAAAGTTCGGTTGTCGATGAATATGATTCAATGGATATGGAAACAGAAGAACCATATGATTTTGAAAAAGAAAAAGCTGACAATATCGTAGCCAAAGCAAGAAACGTGATCTGGAATCATAGCCACCAGAGTTTATCCGTTGAAAGCATTGCCAAACAAATTGGAACAACACGTCGCACGCTAGAAAGGTATTACCGCCAGAAATCCAATCAAACTGTTTTGCAAGAAATCGTTGCTTGTCGGATACACCGTGCTAAACGGCTTTTACTTGAGACCAAAGTGCCAATCAAACATGTAGCTCATGCTGCAGGTTTTTCTTCAGCAGCTAATTTTTGTAAAGTATTCCGTCGCGAACTTAACTTATCGCCAGGTGAATTTCGTGGAGGTAGGATCGCAAAAAATGAATCTTGAAGCCATGTTCTTATTGTGCTTAAGAGGTTAATGCGAGTCATATAACAGGACAATTCGGATTGTCGTAAAATGACAATGATTTCTTCGTTTATCGCCATATTAGATCGTTAGAATATGGCTAGCTTGTTAGGCGGACAGTATCAACCTTTGCCCTCTTCGCTCTTCTTCCGTTGCTCATCTATTTTCGCTGTTTCTCTAGTAAAAGTATCCAATGGCTAAAGCTAATAATTCTGCACTGAATGGGAATATAGAATCAGCTTATGCAATCGCTAAAGAGAGATATGCCGCATTCGGTGTTGACGTTGATTCAGCATTAAATCGGCTAAAAGGAATACCGGTTTCTATGCACTGCTGGCAAGGAGACGATGTTGTCGGCTTCGAGCAACAAAGCGAAGCGTTGGGCAATGGTTTAGCCGTTACGGGAAATTATCCAGGAAAAGCCCGCACGATTGACGAGCTAAGAGGGGATATTGAAACAGCCTATACGATGATTCCAGGTAATCATCGTTTGAATTTGCACGCAATCTACGGTAAATTCAATCGAC
>CAYGQU010000460.1:0-2781 GCA_964352045.1 uncultured Planctomycetaceae bacterium | reverse complement strand
GTCATCAACCGATTTGAACCGACCGCACCCAAACAGAAGCCTACTGGCCAAGCCATCAGGCAGTCGATCGAGGCCGTGCTGCAGCATGCTCAGATCACCATCAACGATCTAGCCATGGTGAAAGCACACGGCAGTAGTCGAATTGAAGAGGATGCGTTTGAAGCCAAAGCTTTGCAGCAAGTCATAGGGAGTTGCCCCGTGACGGCACCTACCAGCTACTTCGGTTCGGCGGGTTCCGCCGGCGGATCAATCGAGCTTGCCTTGGCGCTCATTGCTTGGCGTGATGGTTATGTGCCCGCGACGCTAAATTACGAAACGGTCGATCCCAAGTGCCCTATCAACGTCTCAGGCGACCACCGCGAAGCGAAGGGAAATGCCATGCTGGCCGTCAATTACTCGCTCACAGGCCAAGCTGCTGCTGCCTTGCTAACAAAATTTGACCCGTAAGCGATTCAATCTTTGGCCAATTGCCTCAACTCTTTGGGTAGTGGAAACGAGACGTTTTCTTCTCGAACGACATGGGGCTCGACCGTGGCCTTATAGTGATCACATAAGTAATCAAGTACCGCATTGACAACTGTCTCGGGAGCACTCGCTCCGGCGGTGACGAGCACGGTTTCGACCTCCTTGAACCAACTTGGCTTAATATCCTGGGGGCCATCAATTAAAAAAGCGGCTACGCCTGTCTCTTTTGATAGCTCGGCCAAACGCAAACTGTTCGAGCTATTCTGGCTTCCCAGGACAAGCGTCAGATCGGCA
Organism: uncultured Planctomycetaceae bacterium; assembly: GCA_964352045.1. Taxonomy (GTDB): domain Bacteria; phylum Planctomycetota; class Planctomycetia; order Pirellulales; family Lacipirellulaceae; genus CAYGQU01. The sequence goes on along the minus strand of CAYGQU010000460.1, from coordinate 2,022 downwards.
TCGGCGCTAAGCGTGCGTACCGCTTCTTGGCGGTTTTGTGTCGCATAACAAATGTCCGCTTTTGGTGGCCCGACGATCTCGGGAAATCGATCACGCAATCGTGAAATGATACGGCTCGTATCATCGACGCTAAGCGTTGTCTGGGTTAAGTAGGCCATGTGTGTTGGATCGGATACTGCAAGCCCATCAACATCGTCAGGAGACTCGACTAACAAAACCGCTTCGGGCGCTTCACCCATGGTACCAACGACTTCGTCATGCCCTTCGTGGCCAATCAGTACAATGGTTCTTCCTTCTTTGGCATACTTGATCGCTTCGAGGTGTACTTTTGTAACAAGCGGACAGGTCGCGTCGATCGCATGCAGTTTTCTTGCAGCTGCTTCTTGCCGAATAGCGGGCGACACTCCATGGGCCGAGAAGAGCAATGTTGAACCAATCGGCGCTTCGTCAATCGAATTAATGAACTCGACTCCCCGGGAGACGAAATGCGAAACGACATGTTGATTATGAACGATCTCATGATAAACATAGATCGGTGCTCCAAATGCTTGCAGCGCAAGCTCAAGCGAGTCGATTGCCATGTTCACGCCCGCACAAAAACCTCGGGGGCTAGCTAATAATACTTTCATCGGTCGGTTCTAGAGTTAGCACTACAGGGCGTTTCAATTCTTAATATAGTCGTTTCGCGTTCGTAATATCCTAATTCATGAACGTTAAAATTCACAGTGCCGGCCACAATATTGTCATCGGGAATAAATAAAGATCCACCCAAAATCTTTCCCCCACAAGCGGCTCGTTCATTTAAGATAACTAGCAGCCTTTCTTCGACTGAACCACGCTTACTTTGACTTAACCTCTTCGAATCAATACAGTCCATGCCGCTCAAACAACAGCTCTACCAAACGGCAAAAAACGCCGTTAATGTTTTGCCAAGTTGGTTGCTTAGGTTAAGGCCCTTTAGGATTTACGAAATAAGGCTCTTAGAATCGATTACCAATCTTGAGCAAAAAAACCTAAGCCAAGTCAAGCTAAAATGGGTTGAATCGACTGAAGAATTAACGTGCCTCAATCACTTGGCTGCCCGTGTCAATCGACAGCAATGGAACACAACAACCTGCCGAGCTGTGGTGGCGTGGCAAGGCTCGAATCCGATCGGCATCGCATGGATCAACTCAGATTACTTCAAGGAACCCGATCTTGGACTAAGCTACCAATTAAAAAGTGACGATGCTTGGCTCCACTCGGCTCATGTCCTACCCGAATACCAAGGCCGTGGGATCTACCAAGAACTGCTGCGGTTTATCACGCAAGAATTATATCGAGAAAACTATCAACGCATTCTGTTGGGCGTAACGCATGGCAATGAATCATCACAAGGGGCTCACGCTAAGATCGGTGCTATGAAAATTGGAACCGTCATCGCCCTACGCAGTTTAGGCATCACAAGCTGTTATTGTTGTGGTGAGGTTTTCCCTAATGGACTACGCCTGGGAAAAGAAATTGATCTGTCAATCAACAGAACTCCATTTGCCGACTGAATAGAAATTCTCTTGCGTTGCTCTCTATTCGTTGAGTAGGGTTTCATTCCAACGCATCAATTGTGCCTACCACATCCAGTTGGTAATCAACAAACGACTGGTAATCTCCACGTAACCAAGCAAGGACCCGATAGCCACGGTTTCTGACGATAACAGGCCGTAAATTACTGACTGGTGAATTTTGCGTAATCGGTTCCCACTTGATGCTTGAGACATCATCGTTTGCCCCAACCTTCGCCTGGTAAATTTCATGCCTTTCACCATGACTAGCTCCTGTCGAGGGGTCAACATTAGTAGAAATAACAACGCAAGTTGGATCTTTGGTATCAAGTGTGATGAGTCCGGTGTAACTTGTTTGCGTGCGATACAAGCAGTGCCCCGCGAAAGCTACTTCGCGATCGATCCATTGCTTGCCATCCCATGAAGCCAAACGGTAACGGTGGTCTTGGTTAGTATGATGTAACGAATAAGCTATGTGCGGATA
>CAYGQU010000459.1:0-2786 GCA_964352045.1 uncultured Planctomycetaceae bacterium | reverse complement strand
GGGTCTATCTCATCAGCAAAACCAGAAGTTGCTGCCGACCCCTTCGCCGATGACGATCTATGGGATTAAATAGGGGGCAACCAAACAGGTTACCTCCGAAATTGTATGAGCTAGCATGAGCAAGATCGGTTAGCTTCGAAATTCCCCCTAAGCGACGACCGCAAAGTAACGACATGGATTTTTTCGCAGAGCTCGAAGCGCGCGGCTTGGTGCACCAAAAAACTGACGAAGGGTTCGCCAAATGGCTCGCCGAGAAGCCCCGCACCGTCTATGCCGGCTTTGACCCTACCGCCGATAGCCTGCATGTCGGTAGTTTGCTTGGTCTGATCGTGCTGCGACGATTTCAAATGGCAGGGCATCGGCCCATCGCCGTCGTCGGCGGAGCAACGGGTATGATCGGCGATCCCAGTGGTAAAAGTGCCGAGAGGAATCTACTCGATAAAGAACAGCTCGCTAAGAATGTCGCTGGCCTTGCCAAGCAAATGAGCCGCTTTCTCAACTTCGAAGGCCCCAACGCCGCGCTACTAGTTAACAACCACGACTGGACTGCCGGCTGGAGCTATCTCGAATTCCTGCGTGACATTGGGAAGAATTTTCCTGTCAATGTCATGTTAGGTAAGGACTCGGTGAAAAGTCGGCTCGGACGAGGCGATGATCCAGGAGCGGGGGGCATGAGCTACACCGAGTTTAGTTACATGCTGCTTCAAGCCTACGACTTCGTTTATCTCAGCAGCGAACATAATTGCGAAATCCAAGCAGGAGGTAGCGATCAATGGGGCAATATCACCGCGGGAATCGACCTAGCACGTCGGATGCATGCTCGGCAACTCTACGGCATCACTTGGCCATTGCTCACCAAAAGCGATGGGACCAAAATGGGGAAGACCGAGTCGGGCGCCATTTGGCTCGATGCGGCACGAACAAGCCCCTATCAGTTTTATCAATACTGGATCAACGTTGATGATGGCGACGTAGGTAACTGTTTGCGGATGCTCACTGATTTGTCGCTCGAAGAGATCGAGTCGCTCGACGCTGAACGCGAAAGTAACGCAGCCGCGAGAACGAGCCAACGACGCTTAGCCGAGTCACTGACGACGCTCGTACATGGCGAAGAAGCTCTTTCAATCGCTCAGCAAGCGACACAAATCTTTTTTGGTGCTGAGGTCACGGGACTTGATGACGCAACGCTTGGTGAGATTTTTGCCGACGTACCGGCCGGTGAATTGCCCATGGCAACCTTGTCAGCAACAGGAGTCCCCATTGTCGATGCCCTTGTAGCAGCCGGATTAGCCAAGTCTAAAGGAGACGCTCGCCGTACGGTCGAACAAGGAGGCGCCTACGTTAACAATCGAAAGATCCAGGGGCTCGAAAAAGTCATCACGACTGAAGATTTGGCAAGCAAATCGGTATTGGTCCTACGAAGTGGTAAAAAGCGTTACGCACTGCTTCGCTTTGCATGATTAGCGTAAATGGGGCGGCTTAAACGGCAATATCTGCCAAGCCCTACTTCTCGGCACTGATTTATCGATTAAAACAGCTTAGAAGGTAAAAAACCTTGCCTGAGACCCGGTGTCCAATCCTTGCTAGGTGTGGCATTATGAGCCTATGATGTAAGTTTTCCGTGGTCGGGTTCGCGCCCACCCCTGATATTTCAACTTATCCAATTAAATTGAGGGATGCGATGTCCGGCGAAGCCGTCATCGAGACGAGAGCTTTATCGAAGATTTATCGTGACTTTTGGGGTCGCGAAAAGGTCCGCGCGCTCAAGTCGCTCGATCTTGAAGTCAATCGGGGCGAAATTTTTGGACTACTGGGTCCTAATGGGTCGGGGAAACCACCACGATCAAACTCTTGCTCGGCTTGCTATTTCCAAGCGAAGGTCAAGCCTTGATTTTTGGCAAAGAAGCCACCGACGTCTCCAAAAACGAACGAATCGGCTACTTGCCCGAAGAGTCATACCTCTACAAGTTTCTTAACGCTGACGATACACTTGATTTCTATGGTCGGCTTTTTGATATCCCTGTCGAAGAGCGTCACGCACGAATCGACAAGCTCTTGAAAATGGTGAAAATTGATAAAGCCCGCAAGCGGCAATTGCGTGAGTACTCGAAGGGAATGACACGTCGTATTGGTTTGGCCCAAGCGTTGATAAACGATCCTGAGCTAATTTTGCTTGACGAACCGACGAGTGGCCTTGATCCCATCGGGACACGCGAAATGAAGGACATGATCCTCGAATTGCGTGACCAAGGTAAAACGATCGTCATGTGCAGTCACTTGTTAGCCGATGTGCAGGATGTTTGTGACCGAATTGCCATTCTTCACCAAGGTGAACTTAAAGAATTAGGCCGCGTCGATTCGCTCCTAACGGTCGAAGATGTCACGCAGATTCGTGCTCGCAACCTGAGCGCTGATTGCCAAAATGAAGTCCGAGAGGTGATTGCTCGGCATCAAGGGGAACTCCTTGAAATGGACAACCCAACCTCGACGCTTGAAGACTTATTCTTGTCGATCGTACGAGACAGCGAAGCACGACCAGGACGTCGAGTCGTTTCAACCTCGGCCACATCGTCTGAATCCAACTGACGTTTTAAGAATTTCCTATTTGCTATCCGACTCGCCTTCACACAACGTTTAGAAAATAACCTGCCAAGATGGTAATTGAAGACGAAGTTCTCCCGTATTTTACCTGGTTGTTCCAAAGGAGTGGACTAGGTGGCATTGAAGGTGAGAGCGCCGTAGTCCAGTTTCTTGTCATTGCCTTTTCCATTCTAGTAGCCACGATC
>CAYGQU010000458.1:0-2796 GCA_964352045.1 uncultured Planctomycetaceae bacterium | reverse complement strand
GCTTTGGCCTAACGACTGCCGCATCGCTAGGGCCATCGTTGGTAACACCCACTAACGGCTTAACGACACTTCCCCCTTGGACTTCGTGATCGTACTGACGAATGACCCATTCTTTGCTAGCAACATTTAACGAAGAGAGAATCGCCAACAAATCTTTGGTTGCGTTGTGATCTTTTGGTAGCGTAAAGGGCCTTACTTCGGGGGGCGTGTACGTCGCTTCGCGGATGACTGGCGGGCGGCCATTGTGCAAAAAGTCCATCGACAACTCGCCAACAAGCTGGCCGTTGTAGACCAAATGCAATTGTCCACCTGGAACAAACCTACCAATGACGGTCGCTTCAACCCCTTCGGATTCGCATAATTCGTTTAACTCATTCCACTTCTCATCCGAAACCGAAAAGACCATCCGCTCTTGAGCTTCGGAGATCCAGATCTCGGTGTAAGTAAGGCCTTCGTACTTCAGGGGTGCTTTTTCGAGCCACACCTGGGCTCCGATTTCTTCGCCCATTTCGCCGACGGCACTACTAAATCCACCCGCTCCGCAATCGGTAACCGCATTGAAGAGCCCCCGATCGCGAGCTTGCAGCATGACGTCGGCGACTTTTTTCTCCTCGATTGCATTCCCAATTTGCACGGCTCCGCCCGAGAGGGTTTCACTTTCGCTTGTTAGCTCGGCACTTGAAAAAGTCGCACCATGAATTCCATCGCGGCCCGTCCGACCACCGAGAGCAACAATCAGATCATTTGGCTGAGGTTCGCCAAAGGACTTATCACGAGGGATAAGTCCCACGTTGCCGCAGTAAACCAGCGGATTTCCGAGGTAACGTTCGTCAAAGCAAATGGCGCCGTTGACGGTTGGAATCCCCATACGATTACCATAGTCTCGAACCCCTTCGACGACCCCTTTCATCACGCGACGGGGTGCCAAAACACCTGTCGGCAAATCGTCATCGGGTGTATCGGGAGGAGCGAAACAGAAAACGTCGGTACTACAAATCGGCTTCGCACCTAGGCCGGTGCCGAGCGTATCGCGGATGACGCCACCTAGTCCCGTGTTAGCTCCACCATACGGTTCAAGTGCCGAAGGATGGTTGTGCGTTTCGACTTTGAAGCAAACGTTGTCTTCGTCGTCAAACCGCACAATGCCCGCATTGTCTTTGAAAACACTGACGCACCAATCGCGATTGGATTGGCTCCACTGTTGTCGTAACGTGTTGGTTGCTGCAAAGATGGTTTCCTTGAGCATGTTCTCGAAGTGGCGTTCACCTGATTCGTCTTGGTAGGCGATTCGGCCTGCTAGGGTTTTGTGGCTACAGTGCTCGCTCCACGTCTGGGCGATCGTCTCAAGCTCAATGTCAGTCGGGTCGCGGCCTAGCTCATCGAAATACTTTTGAATCGTTTGCATTTCGGCAAGTTGTAAATAGAGCTGTCCTTTGAGGCTCAGCTCCATGAGGGCAGCATCATCGAGCCCCGTGAGCTTGGTATGCAATAGTTCATACTGGTAAGGTCGCCCCCCATCGAGCGTTTCGATTGAAAGGGGCCCTACGACCAATTGTTCGATCGCATCGTTGGCAAGCATCCGCTCGCCGAAGGCTTGTGCCCCGGCCTCGGCCAGACCATCTACCCAGTACTTGTGTACCGTACGGACCGTTACGCCGGGGTAGCCAAGATCAGCAATCGCATCTTCAGCGCTATTTGCTGTCGGGTCCATCACGCCTGTTTTAGGCAAAACTTGTAGCAAGGTAGAGGCATCATTAGCTAAATCATCGGGCGATGCGGCAATGCGAGGATCGGAAATTGGCGCATAGATGGCTTGTTCGACGACTCGGTCGGTGAACAATTCATCGGCAATTTGTTTTACAGCAGGTTCGTCAAGCGAGTCCCCTTCTAATAAAAATCCCCGTGCCGTTGCCACGCGTAGACCCTCGATTCCTGCCAACTTGGCGGCTGAGATCAAGCGTTCTGCGGTTCGATCAGGTCGGCCTTGGCCGGGTCGAACATCAACCTCCCATAGCATCGCGTTGCTGCCTTCCTTGTTCAAGTAATTTTTCGATCGTCTCAGGATCGCTGTTCTCGAGCGCTTCGCGATAACTGCGAAGTACTGATTCAAGTGCTAGTAAGCCTTCGGCTACTGGCTTTCGGTTTGCCTGTAAAATATCTCTCCACAACGAAGGAGATCCTGCTGCGACGCGTGTCGTGTCTCCCCAACCGGTAGCCGTTAGTGGCAAAGCATCGTTAGGGGTTATGCCCGCAACGGCCGCTGCGGCTACATGGGGAATATGGCTAGCGTAAGCAAGGAGTTCGTCGTGCCGTTTGGGGGTCGTTTGCTCAATACGACACCCCACCGAATGCCAAAATTCAGTAACCGCCTCGATTGCCCCAGGTTGAGTCGCCGTCGTCGGGGTGATCACAGTAACAGCCCCCACGAACAAATCAGACCGAGCGAATTCGGGCCCTGTTTGATGTCCACCGGCCAGTGGGTGTGAGCCGACGAATAAAGGTGGCTGGGGCAAAACGGCAAGCCCTGTACTGATTTGCTCGACGAGACCCTGTTTGGTGCTACCGGCATCGGTAAGCAGGGCATTGGGCCCAAGCCACTTTGCCGCTCGAATGGCAGTCGAAGCAATGGCGCTTACCGGACTACAAACCACGACCACATCGGCTCCCTCAACGCCCCGCCGAAGGTCCTCGGTCGCTTCATCGACAAGATTAAGCCGACAAAGTTTGGCTGCCGACCGAGCCGAACGCGATACTGCCACGACCGAGGCTGCTAAATGGCGTTCGCGCAACGCCAAA
>CAYGQU010000457.1:0-2798 GCA_964352045.1 uncultured Planctomycetaceae bacterium | reverse complement strand
GTGCAGCCTTGTAATTGTTCGGCAAGTAAAACGGCGTCGTTCAAATCGCACGACACCACTTCGACGCCCGGAATGTTTCGCCATGGACGTTGGTCTAGCTTCTTCGGAGCACGCGCTAAGCACCTGACTCGATAACCTTTTGCAAGCAATGCGGGTACCAGCCGGCCCCCAACGTATCCCGTTGCTCCTGTGACAGCGATGAGTGGCTTTTCTTGTGTCTTAATTGTGGCAACTTTATGTCAACTGAAATATAGTTTTGAACAAAATCTATTTCGTTGATCTCGTCTTTTAGGATGCGAAAATCTTTCCGTGTAAGTATAATGCAGTGCAGAACATAGCTTGATTTGATAACCCAGACAACCAAGCTTGCAAGACAAGACGAAGCAGGCTTTCGGTAATTATCGAGAAAGCCTCTGGCGAAGGGTGAACTAACTCGAGATATTGGCGTAATTAGGAGTAGCTTAGCCCTAATAGGGTTTCTTATTCGACTTCGGCTTTTCAGAGACTGATAATCGAGCTATGTTTAAGTAATAGCTGCCTGCCGCATAACCAATAGCTTTAGTTAGTAAATATTTTGTACTATCGTTTCACCTCAATATTGCTCTGCTTCTTGGCATTCACCTGCCCGGCGATGGATGGTCACTGTTGTGGTGGTTCAGAGATAGTAGTTGAAAAAGTAATTGGTATACCAACATCGGGCAATCTTCCACATTGCCCGTGCGAGCATCATCGCTTGCCAGTGGAGCGTAATGCTACGGGTGAACATCACCATGAGGGGCCAATTAGTTGTCCCCATCCATGCCGCGATTGCTTTTGCTCTGGCGCTTTGTTGCCAATTGTCGATCTACTCGACAACCTGAATGATGTCGAGTTGTATGACAATCTAGACATCCTCTTGTATGACAGAAACATCAAGAAATTGCTTTCTAGTTACTGTCAACAACCGTCGAGTACCAAAACTCACATATGGCAAGAATACTGCACTTCTTATTGCCGACTCTTGCTATAGCTAGCATTTCGTAAGACTTCGCCTTGAGAGTTGTCTTACGTATCTATTAACGGACTCTCCGTTCAACGTGAGCCATCTTTCACGTTTGCGTTTTTAAATGATTTTTTAGCAAGAGAAGTATCGCTATGTCACAATCATTCGATCAAGAGTGTGAATCCGAACCAGCAGCCCAAAACGAATCAAAACCTATTTTGGCGTCACGAATTTTGGGCTTCTTACCGTCGGTGTTAGTCATTAGTACCTTAATCGGCTTGGCATGGTTTGGCCACCAAAAAGATTGGAAATTTTCAGGCAGCACTGCCCCCCAACTATCGGCTGAAAGTAGTGATGTCGAATGGTGCGATGCTCATGGCGTTCCTGAGGAGCAATGTATCAACTGCACAAGCGGTTTAGTAGAAGAGCCCCCTAAGCTTTCATTTTGTCAACTGCATGGGGTGCATGGGTGTCTCTTTGAAAATCCTGGTTTAGCAGAAGCTAAGAAGCAGGCTGACTCGCTTACAAGTGACCTCGAGCGTGCCGAAAGAGCACTTTCAATTCGACCCCGTCGAGAGAATCTTGCATTGAGTCGTTTGCCCGGTTCACGCATTCAATTTGCAAATATCAAAGCTATGAAGCGTGCAGGAGTTGATGTCGAGCCCGTCGAACGGCGTGACCTTGTCGAAAGTATTTCAACCGCAGGCGAGGTGCTTTACGACGCCAATTTGACAGCGCAGGTTTCTTCATCCGTTGATGGCATTGTTCGTCATGTATCAGTTAAGTCGGGTGATTGGGTTTCTGAGGGAGAGGTTCTTGCAATCATTGATTCTGAAAAAGTTGGGCGTTTAAAATCCGAACTCTTGGCTTCTTTGTCAAAGGAAAGGCTCCATCGTCAAACGGTCGAACGACTGATTCCACTTGCAGATTCACAAGCTATCGCTGGCAAGCGTTTGATAGAGGCCAAAGTTGATTGGCAGCAAGCTACGGTAAGCGCCGATCAGGCAGCTCGCGCTTTACGTAACTTAGGACTGCAAATTGACGTTGAATCAATATGCGAACTTGATCCCGTGGAAGCAACCAAGATTGTTCGTAATCTCGGGTTGGACAAGATTGAGTCTTCTACCGAGAATCTTAATCTATTTCCAAATGAGAACTGGATTGCTGTGATAGCACCACTCGAAGGGAGAGTTGTGCAACGAAACGTTGTCGTGGGAGAAGTCTTTGACCGCGGGCGTGTAATGTTCCGTATTTCGGATACACGCAAAGTATGGCTTGATCTAAGAGTTGCTGCTGAAGAGGCCCATTTAACAAGCCTTGGGCAAGAGGTTCGTTATCATCCTGACGGTACCGACAAAATACTTCGTGGCATAATCGTATGGATTAGTTCCGATGTCGATGTGAATACTCGGACCGTTCGCGTAAGAGCTGAGCTTGCGAATGAGAAAGGGGCTCTACGAAACGAATCGTTCGGTAGGGGGAGCATCCTACTTCGCGAAGAAACACAAGCGATCGTCGTGCCTGCCGATGCCGTTCAATGGGACGGTGAGAATACGATAGTTTTCGTCCGAGATAAACGATTTTTTGAACAGGATCGGCCAAAATTCTTTATCACTAGATCGGTGCGAGTTGGAGTGACCGAAGGAAATTTCACGGAAATTATCGCTGGGGTTTTGCCTGGCGAAGTAGTTGCCAGCGTTGGAAGCGATGTCCTGCGTGCGCAATTGCTTAAAAGTAACCTCGGTGCCGGTTGTACTTGCGGCCACTGAGCCATGAAAAGGATTCTTGATGCTCACACAACTGATTGACCTATCGC
>CAYGQU010000456.1:0-2814 GCA_964352045.1 uncultured Planctomycetaceae bacterium | reverse complement strand
CGTGATCCCATTGCCGCCAGTAGCAACCGATACCGCTTCACCCCGACGAACCATTAAAGGCGTGGTCGTATTGGCGTCGGTAATAATTTCACCCGAACGAATCGCACGAGAAGCAATGCGTCCCAGAACCGAATCAAGCGTTGTATAGGGTCGTGATCTTGTTTTCTCTAATGCTTCAGGCAATATGCCTTCGATCGAAACACGAGCCGCTGTGATAACTTCTCCCCGGGCAATATTTTGTGAACTGGCAAGTATTTGCGTTAGCCCGATTAACTCTGCCGAGGCGTAAGAAGGCTCACCACCCAAAGGAGCAACCATGAACTTACCAAGGCCTGGTTCAGCAGAAGTGTATCCCATAGCCTCGGCAACCAAATCACGACTACGATATTGATGCAAACGATCAAGATCAATCGCTTCGACTTCAATCTGTCCGACAGCAATCATCTTGCCCGCTTCGCCTTGCGTTGTTAACCAAGCTTCGATGGCTTCCCGCACTCGTTGCTGAGCTGTTAGTAGCTCGCGACGGTTTGGGGTACGCTTAACAGGTGTTGCTTCAACCCGTGGCTGCTCTATCCGGTAGCCTGTATCTTGCCGACGCGTATCGGCATAATCTTCAGGCACAACCACAGGATTCCACTGCCCTGGATTATTTTCCGAAGCAAATCGTTGCACTACTTTGGTTGAGTTTCCTATTTTGGTACTCGTGGCGCCGCTGAAGCGATGGTTGTTTAAGTCCTCACCATTGGCCCGAAGCAAGTCACGGACCGATTGGGAACGTAAATACTGCGTTGTCCCTGCCGAAGGGGTCGGCATGAGTGGAATCGACGCGAGCCGATCACGCTCGTGCAAATCATCGGTTCTAATCTCAGCAACATCGCCCAAACGAACCACCGGTCCATGTGGATTCGCTTCTCGACGCATTTCAATATCCGCACCTTCTACCTTGTAGGTAGTGAAGAGCAGAAGCGTGATGACAAAAAAGCGAAACATGATGACTTGATATAAAACAAAAGGGAAATGGCTAAGGATTAACTACGAAGGTTCGCGATGAGCTGCATGATCTCGTCACCCGCTTGAATTACTTGTGAATTGAGTTCAAACGCCCGTTGCGTATTGATCAAATCAATCAGTTCGGTAGTCGCTTCGACGTTCGAGGATTCAAGCGTTCCTTGTAGAATCGCACCGACACCTTGTTGGTTAGGAACTTGCCCCGTGTTGGCAGGTCCCGAAGCATCGGAGGCACGGTAAAGGTTGTCACCTAATTTCAGCAGTCCATCATCATTTGCGAAGGTTGCCAGAGTAATGTTTCCTGCGGTTTGAACCCCATCAGCCGTGCTTGTGCTGTACTGCACTTCGCCAGTGGCCGAGATCACCACGTTCTGTGCATCGGGTGGTAACGTAATGCCATCAACCAGTCGGAAACCGGTATTGGCCGAACCAAGAACGATCTCACCATTTGCGTTCAGATTAAAATTACCCGAACGGGTGTAAAGCTCTTGTCCTTCAGGACCCGTAACGGCAAAAAAACCGTTGCCCTCGATTGCTAGGTCGAGTTGATTGCCCGTCGATTCAAACGACCCTTGATCAAAGTCGGTTTGCGTGCTCGAAACGCGAACCCCAAGTCCAACCTCAACCCCCGTGGCCGTGATATTTCCATCAGCATCCGTGGCCCCCGGCAGTCGATATTGGCGATAGAAGAGGTCTTCGAAATTTGCTCGGTCTTTCTTGAACGCAGTCGTGTTACTATTAGCCAAGTTATTCGCGATCACATCGAGCTTGGTCTCCATCGCCTGCATGCCAGTGGCAGCGGTGTAGAGTGATTGCATTCCCATGGTAAAACCTCTTTATCAATTAACTTGATGAACTAATTTATTTCGTATTGGGTTTGTTTAACGGCTGCTTAGCACACGACTGATTAGCGAGCCGGTTGCGGTATCTTGGTGACGAATCATTTGCGTGTTGGCTTCGAACGCACGGTTCGTTTCGATCATTGCCATCATTTGTTCAGTTGAATTCGAACCGGACATTTCTTGGAAACCTGGACGAACTTCGCGAAGATCGGAACGAATCGGCAAAGGTTCTTGACGGCTGCGGAACAAGTTGCTGCCAACTTTTTGTAACGAGTCGAGCGAAGCGGGTTCAACTAGCGAAATCGGAGTTAACGAACCAGCTTGTTCGATACTACCATCTCTCGAGATCGACCAAGGAAGCGTTGGATCAATCTCGATGGGGCTTCCCCCTTGCGAAAGCAAGGCGTTGTTCGAGCCTGTCATTACCAATTGATTGATCGCGTTCGTTTCAAATGCACCTGCACGGGTTAGCATTGGCTCCCCATCAGGGCCGGCGACTTGGAAGAAACCAGGACCGATGATTGCCAGGTCACTCTCATTGCCCGTTCGTTGCAACTTGCCTGGTGAAAAATTCGTTGTCGTTTCGATGATCTTGACACCCCCCCCCATGTCGGGCGTCGTACGCGAACCGGGGAGTGCTTCGTTTTGTTGAATCGCTTCGGCAAAGCGTGCTTGAAAAGTCGCTACGTCTGGCTTGAAGCCGACTGTATCGACGTTTGCCATGTTATTTGCGATAACTTCGAGCCGACGTGACTGAGCTTGAGCTCCTTCCGCGGCGAGGTACATACCGTAAGACATTATGCTACTTGGTTTGCTACAGGTTCCCCCCTGCGTGCAACCTCATCTATGCAGTCCGTGTGCCAATGTCATTTGAAACGGGTTGAAGTACCAACTAACCCCTTCAATCAAAGCATTTATCGACATTTTAACGCAATCTGCTAGCATCGGCAGGATACGCCAGAAG
>CAYGQU010000455.1:1799-2815 GCA_964352045.1 uncultured Planctomycetaceae bacterium | reverse complement strand
CACCACATTCGCTGCATTCGATTTCATCAACCAAGTGTTCTAGTTGCGATCGAAGCCGTGGCGATAGCTTCGATGCTTCTTCCAAAGCGGGATAAAGCCCTTTGAACTGAAATCGAAGGGCGACAGGTGAAGTAGTCACTTTCTTTTTCGTAGCTTTTGATTTGGTTGCCTTGCCTTTATTTGGTTTTTCCGACGCGGCAACGTCAATCCACTGATCGCCCGTGCCATACAGTAGCGTCCTCCGCTGTCGAGCAGTAAGTCGACGATAAGGGACATCGAGCGGGACATCGGCTTGATGCGCCAGCGCCATAAGCATCGAACGAGATAGCTCAACTGACAGCGAAGGCCAAAGCAGCAGCGCTCCTTTAGCGAGCGTTAGCTCCTCGTCTCGTAACAGGGCAGCAGGATTTGCACCGGTTTGGGTACCAAGTCCTTCGCAAGCACCGCACCATCCAAGCGAGCTATTAAACGAGAAATTGTGCGGCGTAAGAGGCTCGAAGCTTCGGCCACACGATTCACAAGCCAAGTGTTGGCTATGCGTGCGAACACGCCAACGTGTTTCAGGGTGATCGTCAACCGGATATAGAACCTGCATAACGCCACGCCCAAAGCTAAGTGCTACTTCGATCGCTTCAGCAATTCGGCCCCGCGATTTTGCTTGAACCGAAATGCGGTCGATAACCACGGAAACATCGTGACGTGCTCTTCGATCAATCGCCGGTGGATCTTCAAGATCGTGTGTCATACCATCCACCCGAACGCGTCGATAGCCACCCGCACGAAGTTCTTCCCACAGGTCGGAGTAAGATTCGCCAGCAGGCAGATCGACCGGTGCCATGAGTTGTAACTTGGTACCGGTCGGCTCGGCCATGACCTTATCTGTCACTTGGTCGGCTGTTTGGGTTCCGATGGGAGTTTCGCAGTCGGGACAATAAGGTTGTCCAATCCGCGCGAAGAGTACGCGGAAATAGTCGTAGATTTCGGTTACGGTTCCAACGCTTGAACGGGGCGTATGG
>CAYGQU010000455.1:0-1789 GCA_964352045.1 uncultured Planctomycetaceae bacterium | reverse complement strand
ATGGGCAACGGTCCGTTGCTCGATGGCAATGGGCGGAGAAAGCCCTTCGATGTGCTCAAGGGCCGGCTTCTGCATTTGTCCTACGAATTGACGAGCGTAGCTGCCGAGTGATTCGACATAGCGACGCTGCCCTTCGGCATAGATTGTATCCATTGCTAAAGAGGATTTACCTGAACCACTAGGACCACAGAAGACGGTCATTTGGTCACGCGGAATGGAAGCATCAACGCCCCGAAGGTTGTGCTGTCGGGCACCCCGAACTTCAATTGCGGTGATTTCTTTGGCCGCTTTCTTCTTTACTTTGGGCTTGTTAGCTCCTGCCGGTAGGTTTTCAAGCAGCGGAACAAGAGCCTCGGCCGTGTAGGATCGAAGCGAATTCTTGGTTTTGTTCGTTACGGACTGTTCGACCAACGCGTCTGGTGTCCCCGCTCCAACGAGTTGTCCACCACCTGCTCCCCCTTCGGGACCAATGTCGATAAGCCAGTCGGCCGTTTTAACCACATCCAGATTATGCTCCACTACGAGCACCGTATTCCCCACCTCTACAAAGCCATGGAGTACCTTGAGTAACATATCAATGTCAGCAAAATGGAGCCCGGTCGTTGGTTCATCGAGAACGTAGAGCGTTTTACCGGTCGATTTTTTGACGAGTTCCTTGGCCAGCTTGATTCGCTGCGCTTCGCCACCGGACAGAGTGGGTGAAGGTTGACCAAGCTTCAAATAATCTAAACCGACCGCATGCAGCGTAGATAGTTTGTGATGAATGGATGGAATCGACTCGAAGTGAGCCATGGCTTCGACAATGTCCATTTCAAGGGCATCGGCGATAGAAGCCCCTTTGAATTCAACCTGTAAGGTTTCCCGATTAAATCGCTTGCCGTTGCAGACTTGGCAGGTAACCCAAACGTCGGCCAAGAAATCCATTTCGAGCTTGTTAGCACCATTGCCATCGCAAGCTTCGCAGCGCCCGCTGGCAACATTGAAGCTGAAGCGTCCTGGTTTGTAACCACGGCGTTTTGACTCGGGAAGCTGCGCAAAGAGATTCCTTATATCGTCAAAGACCTTGATGTAGGTGCCGGGATTAGACCGCGGAGTTCGGCCGATTGGTGATTGATCGATCGAGATTACTTTGTCGAGATGCTCAAGTCCAGTAATTTTATCATGGTCGCCCGGCTCACCCTTCCCTTTCATCAGGTCGCGGCGGAGCGATTCCATGAGGATGTCGTTCACTAGCGACGACTTGCCCGACCCCGAAACACCCGTTACACAAACAAACGCACCAAGTGGGATCGCCATGTCGATCCCTTTGAGGTTGTTATGACGCGCACCATGGATCGTCAGCATCGGGTGGTCGTCGGCGAGTTGGGCTAAGCGACGCGTCTGCGGGACTTCAATCTTTCGGGTGCCACCAAGGTAAGCACCTGTTTGGCTTCGTTTTTCTTTGGCGATTTCGTCCGCCGTGCCGATGGCGACAACCTCACCCCCTTTGACTCCCGGACCAGGCCCAAAGTCGATCAACATGTCGGCAGCACGCATTGTCTCTTCATCGTGCTCGACCACGACAACCGTATTGCCCAGATCGCGGAGTCGATGCAAGGTTTCGAGTAACCGATCGTTGTCGCGTGGATGGAGTCCAATCGAAGGTTCATCCAAAATGTAAAGGACCCCAACGAGTCCACAACCAACTTGTCCTGCGAGACGGATGCGTTGGGTTTCTCCACCCGATAGGGTTGGAGCGGTTCGGTCGAGCGAAAGGTATTCGAGCCCAACGCCTGACAAGAAACCAAGT
>CAYGQU010000454.1:340-2825 GCA_964352045.1 uncultured Planctomycetaceae bacterium | reverse complement strand
GCACGGTGCTTGAGTTGGCAATCGTTTGTTCCTGCATGGGAGTCGTTTCTGTTTTGTTACTACCTGAAGTAAGTTCGGTTCGTTCATCTCATCGGTTGACCGACCCAGAATCGACACTTCCCACTAGCATAGAAGACAAGCTAGATGAAAGTGAACGCGAAGGGTTCGGTAGACGTTATCAACCAAATGATGCAAAGCCACCAACAGAAAAAGAGCCGGAAGCGTTAACGACCGGAGGAGAATCAGCAAGCGGTGTGATCTCAAAATCAAAAGAGCTTTCTCCAATAACTGTCGATTTAGATGAGCCATTTCGTCAAGGTAGTTTTGATGTCCAAGTGCCAAAATCCGGGAGAGTTGCAGGGAACGGAAGTGAACCGGTACCTGCTCAATCATCTCCAGCAAGTAAGCTGGGTAGGAATATAGAGACTCAGAATGCGATTTCATCTCGACAGAGCATAAACCAACCTCTAGCAGCAACTCCTCAAATCAGTTTGGACAGAGCTTCCTACGGAGTAAGAGTTATACAAGGTGGTCCCGCTGCATCCGAAATGCAAGAGCCGCTATCAGAAAGCTTGAGTACGGTTCCAAACGATCGGTATGCGTTTGACCAAGAAGTTGAGCCAAAGCGACGCAGAAACATTCGTGAACGTTCCGGCGGTGACCAATACGCCCCCATCTACGAAAACCCCTTCATCCAACCCAAAGGAGAAGAGGCTCTCAGCACCTTCTCGATCGATGTCGATACGGCAAGCTACGCCAACACACGCCAGTTTTTGTTGCAATCGAATCGCTTACCACCGCCGAATGCCGTTCGTATCGAAGAACTCGTCAACTACTTTGACTATGACTACGAAGGTCCCGAGGTCGATAGCCAAACGCCTTTTGCCGCGAATATGGAAGTTGCTACCTGCCCTTGGCAGTCGAAGCACCGACTCGTACGGATTGCGATCAAAGGGCGTGAAGTCGAACAAGAGAAACGCCCTCTATCGAACTTGGTCTTCTTGGTCGATGTCTCGGGCTCGATGAACCAACCGAACAAATTGCCGTTGGTCGTGCGAGGTCTCAAGCAACTCGCCCGGCGTCTTGGCGAAAACGACCGTGTCGCGATTGTCGTCTACGCATCAACCGAAGGCTTGGCCCTCGACAGCACGCCCGGCAGCGAACAGCAAACGATTCTCTCGGCCCTCGACCGACTTGCTGCTGGTGGCTCGACCGCCGGGGGAGCAGGTATTCAGCTTGCCTACAAAATTGCTGAAGAGAATTTCATCCAAGGGGGAACCAACCGTGTGTTGCTCTGCACTGATGGTGACTTTAATGTTGGGCTCTCCAATACCGAAGCACTCGGCGACATGGTCGAAACCAAAGCAAAAGAGTCGGGCGTCTTTCTCTCGGTCCTCGGTTTCGGACGCGGCAACCTGAACGATGCGATGCTTGAGAAAATCACCAACCGAGGTAATGGTAACTATTCTTATATTGATAGTAATGCCGAAGCACGCAAGGTGCTGGTTGATCAGATGACCAGTACGCTTGTTACGATTGCCAAAGACGTGAAAATCCAAGTCGAATTTAATCCTGCAAAGGTCAATAGCTATCGCTTGATTGGTTATGAGAACCGCGTTATGGCCAACGAAGATTTTAATGATGATACAAAAGACGCCGGCGAAATCGGCGCAGGGCACACCGTTACCGCCTTCTACGAAGTTGTTCCAACAGGCGTTGCATTACCCGAGAACGTTGACCCACTAAAATACCAACCCACGGAAACCAGGAAGCCGAATGCATCGGTTTCTGGTAAGGGGCCCGGAGGAGGTGAAGATGAGCTACCCACCAGCGACGAACTCCTAACCCTCAAGCTCCGCTACAAACAACCAACCGAAGACGAAAGTAGTAAACTCGAATTCATTCTTACTGACGAAGGGAAGTCGCTCGACAGGGCGACGCAAGAATTTCGCTTCGCTTCGAGCGTCGCTCAATTCGGGTTATTACTTCGCAATAGCGAGCATCGAGGTAAAGCGACCTACGAATCGGTCGCCAAAACCGCCGAATCCTCGCTCGGTAACGACAAGCATGGCTATCGCGAAGAGTTCCTTGACATGGTTGATGTAGCGAAGAAACTCACCTCAGGTGAATAGGAATATAGAACGCGGATGACGCAGATTGATAGGATCTCCACAGCGGATCCTAAGGAAAGTTAATCGGTATCAATCGTTTCGGGCTGTCTCTTCTGGGTTCAATTCATATCTGCAGCCTACTCAGCCGCATCACCAATCGCGATGGCTTTCGACAGTTCAATGGTCCCTTCGTACAGCGCTCGACCAATGATCGCGGCAGCGAGCCCGGAATCGGCGAGTGCCTTCACATCGTCGAGCGTTGTCACACCACCCGAGGCGACAACGGGAAGTGAGACGGCGCTTTGCATCTCGGCCATCGCTTTAACGTTCGGACCCTTCATCATGCCGTCGGTAGCGATGTCCGTATAAACGAT
>CAYGQU010000454.1:0-330 GCA_964352045.1 uncultured Planctomycetaceae bacterium | reverse complement strand
AACGATTGCAGCCAGTGGTTTACCTTCCAAGCGTTTGGCAAGTTCGATCGCATGTAGTTCGCTTGTTTCGAGCCAACCATCGGTCGCGACCAAACCGTCACGAGCATCGACGCCAAGTACAAGCTTGTTTGGGAATCGTTCGATAATTGACTCAAACCATTCGGTATGTTTGATGGCCGAGGTGCCAACAACGAGCCGATCAAGTCCGAAGTCAAGCAGCTCGGCTATCGACTGTTCATCGCGGATGCCGCCGCCGAGTTCAACTTGAATAGGGTGCGTACCTGGCTTATTGTACTCTTGTAGAATCTCTTCGACGGCAGGGATATTGAC
>CAYGQU010000453.1:0-2826 GCA_964352045.1 uncultured Planctomycetaceae bacterium | reverse complement strand
GGAGCACACGGCGCACTTCGGAAATCGCCTGCGGATGCCGATGGAGCGTGACATGGGCATCAGGCACGATGATCTGCGAAGAGAGTCTCGGCAGATCGTCGAGACTTGCGCTGGCGACAGAAACAACGCCATCTCCACGTTGTGAATACCAACTCGTAAATTTCGATCGGGGTTGGTCCCCAACAATGTTGTGGTAATTTACCCAGGGAGCGGGGCGAGCCGTGAGCAAAGTTCTTAAGACGGGTGATTCGGGCGATAAAGAATCGATACTCGTCATCACACGCGTCGCCATTTGCGGTTTGAAGAAACCAGGATTTTCGAGAAAGAGTTCTTGTCGCTTTGCTAGGTTGGCCATCGGGAACGCAATGAGCTTCGCTCCAAGCCAACGTGTGAATCCATTGGCAAAACGACTACCTCGGTGCGGCGTGCCGATCGTCACGACACGACGTATCGAAGCGTCTGGTTGAAAGTAAAACAGCCGTGAAACGTACTGCTTAACTTCTGGGGCTGCATTGAGATCATTGAAATTTTTATCGCTGACCAAACGCCAGAATTCATCCCCGCTATCAACCGTTTGCAAGCGTGAAAGCAAACCACCCATGCTATGCCCTACAAGCACGGTTTGGTCCAAAGCGGGCATCGAATGATTCGGGTCAAACGTACGACGCAGCTCTTCCATGTCGGCACGCATTTCCGAAGCACTCACCCAAAAAGGACTGCCGGTAGGATAAAGGTAAAACCAAAACTGATACTTTGCTCGCAGCACAGGATCACTACGCAAATCATTGAACATTTCCATCCAGGTTGCGGGGCTCGACCAAAGGCCGTGGACCATAACGACTGGAATTCTGTTGGGATCAAATGGCTCAAGCAAATAAAGCCCCTGAAGCTGCTCGACACTCGCCGGTTTTAGTAAACCAAGTGTCGAAACGGTTTCTTCATGTAGTTCGGGCTGATCAAGATAGTAAGCCAGCGGCGTCGTGAGATCCGTATCAAGAGGAACTTGGTTCCCAGCAAGGCGTATGCGGTCATGATCTGTCGCATCGTGTAATTCAAGAACAATGCGGGTTGCATGATGAGCGGAACCTAGCTGTTCTGGCGGGGCTAGCGAATCGGATTGAGCCGATACGAGTTGCACTGGCGAAGCAGGGGGGCCTTCTAATTCTTCAATGCGTACGAACGCTGTTAGCGGATAGCAAAGCTTGTGCGGATAGAATTTGTCTTGCGGCGACTTGCGATTCAAGTGATTCCGAATCGCAATCAATGGCACGCCAATACCGCTAGTGTGGTAATGATTGCGTAGGGCTAAGACTTGAAAATCATTGGCAAATTCAAAGTCTTGAAAGTCTTTTTGTTTCCAACGTTTGCTATGCAGCTCAATGTCAATCGAGCAGTTGGTATGACTCGTCGGCAACTCTACTTTTGATCCTGGGCGAACTTTATTTTGAGCACGCAAAAGTCTTAGCAATTCGGTAAGCGAATGATTGTACTGGGCTGTGATGCCAACGACTCGCTTCTCGGGATCTCCTTCCAAGGCACGGTAGCCGTGGACAAGCGATTCGGTATAGTAGCCGACCGCCTCAGTGGGATTCTTCTTTGCAACGCGATCCCCTTGTTTAGCTGCCAATTCGCAAAGAGCGAATTCAACTTCCGCTTGCTTGTGAGCGTGCGATTGTTCTTCGAGGTGGGTTAGAAGAACAATCCGTTCGGCAGGGACCTTTGGGTTGAGCCCAACCGCTTGGGAGATTTGTTCAGTTGTTGGTGACAACGTCGATTTATCTTGCCCATGGACCCCCAGCATGGAAACAAACGGAGGAGCTTCGGGCCGACGTTCGATCCACTTCTCGCTCGTAC
The DNA here is from genome assembly GCA_964352045.1 of uncultured Planctomycetaceae bacterium. Lineage (GTDB taxonomy): Bacteria > Planctomycetota > Planctomycetia > Pirellulales > Lacipirellulaceae > CAYGQU01. The sequence goes on along the minus strand of CAYGQU010000453.1, from coordinate 972 downwards.
CGCAACCAATGGTTGCCGTTAGAGCTCCTGCAAAGAGAATCAAGCTTTTAAGAAATTTCCCAACAATGCGATCATGCGGTCGCAGAGGAATCCCAAGGAGTCGCAAACTCAAGCGCAGTTGATGAGTTTTCGAATCACAAAACATGGGCGAAGAATCGTTATCCGTATAATCCTAGCCAGTTGCTTGCCTCTACATTAAGACAACTATAAAACCGGGCCAGGGGTTGGATAACGCTACGGATCGTTTCCTTATAGGTCAATGCTAATCATTGATCTAAACAACGCCATATTGTTGATTCAGCTAGCTAGCAAAGCAATTCTATCAACCCTTATGCGGTTGCTGCGACCGGGTTAAATAGCGTAATCTCATCTTGAGACGTTTGCTTAGCTATCTCATCGAGGACTCCAGTCGTCTCTTGGACAATCTCAAATTCTTGAGCCACCTTCTTGAGCTCACCTCGCAAAATGCGTACTTCTTTGGGTGCGTGGAGCGCGATCGTGACTCGATTACCCGAAACTCGGCGGACTTCTACGGTTATATCATTGCCGATATTGATCCGTTCGCCTGCTTTTCTGCTCAAAACTAACATGGGGACTCCTATCAAAATTTAAGAACCGAATGACGTTTCCATCCATCGCGGTTACAAGAAAAGTTCGCTTAGCTTGGCAAATCATGCCACGCTGAGAAACACTTTCTGCAAGTCTGAGGCCAAAGATACGCAGAATTCAAAAAATATGCTTTATCTGGCAAAGAAGAGCTAAAGCCCGAATATTTTGCTGCCGACACCCCTCGCAATTGTGCGAATTGGCCGTATTGAACGATTGCTTACGACAGGCGAAGTCTCGATATGAGATTAGTGTCTGTATTTGAGATATTTTCTACTGGGGTCGATCGTTTTCGATCGTCGGCCTATAATCCTGGCATATAATGCCCTTTAGCCCCAGACTAAGGATGCCGATAGACCTAGAATT
>CAYGQU010000452.1:0-2827 GCA_964352045.1 uncultured Planctomycetaceae bacterium | reverse complement strand
CCTTAAGAACCATTCTCATAAGCGACTCAACCATCTACGGTGAATCGTGAACTTCATCACCGGCGATCGTAGAAGTCGCTTGCCATACAATCTTGTCAACATTATCAGAAATGAATCGTACGCTCCCGTCGACCAACGTAAGATTGACCCCTCCCGGGTGAACACTGCGAGCAGCACGCCAACCGTAGGCAGCATATTTAGTCGTTTCTTTCTTTCCGAAAGCTGCCCGTATGCAATCCGCTGATTCCGAATTCGGGACTCGGTAATGATTGTACAGCGCGCAACGGAACTCGCCATTTGCCCATGAAAAACCTCGGGGCTCCGTAAAATTCCAAGCGGAAGGGGCGTCGCACAAAGTATCGTTGATTGCCGGAACGTAAATGTATTTGTATTCAAAACGAACGTCATGGGGCTCTTCATCACGACTAACACCCAGCGTGCTTTCACTCGCCAGGGCGGTTTTGCTGAGCCCATCGGTAATTTGGCTAGTCCGAACCGCTGAGTTCACACCAAACAAGCCATCCGTGTCGAAAGGGGAACCTAGGTCGTTCACTTTGTTCGCGTCACCGAAACCTGTGCCTGTCGAAACAACGTAATTGGTTGATCCATATTGATCGCTCACCCGTATTTGCTGGTCGCTTGGACAAAGAAATTCTGGTAACAACAAGCGAACCCCGTCGGCGTTTTCCTCGATCAAAGAAAGACTTGCCCCATACAGTGGTAAATCAAAGTCGATAGCATCATGGGCAGCTTGGTTCTCGAGGTAGGGCGTCAGCGCGGCTAAGGCACTCCAGCGGTAGAGGTTCCAGGGCGTAGTTGGTACTGCCGGATAGGGCTTAGCCAACGATCCAGCAGGATACGAACCGATTGCCGAAAGATAATTCTGTGTCGCGATACCAAGTTGCCGCATGCGAATAGTGCAGGAAGACCTTCGAGAAGCCTCACGCGCAGCTTGCACCGCCGGAATGAGCAAAGCGACAAGGACCCCTATGATCGCAATCACGACGAGCAGTTCAACTAATGTGAACCCGTGAGCTAACGATCGTTCGGTCAACTTCCTCGCGCGAATCAAACTCAATCTCTCCGTTTCATAGCAGCTATGCCTACAACACAAACCAATAGCATAACACTCGTCGGTTCAGGTACAGCCATACTCATTGGTGTTATGATTAATGTGGGAACGAACGCGATTCCACTAATCGGTGGCAAAGCCCCCGAATTGGTATCGACGAAATAGGTTTGCAGGTAATTTCCTTCAAGATCGTATTCGAGAATCGCTCCTCGATTATCAGGACGTTGGGTTAAGCCTAAGAGGCTTACGATGAGCGTACCGTTTGGCGACAGGAGTATCTCGGAAGGAGAATTGCTGGGGTGAAGGGGGTTTGCTGATGGAGGCAGCATCGCCGGAATATCGGGAGGTATCGTTGCAAAGACAGAACCCCCCGAGCCATCGAGATAGTAGCTCTTGATCGTGTTATCATGTAAATCAGCAACAAAGATTTGCGACTCCTCGCCAAGATTATCTCGCCAAACGGTATAGTCAGCCGCATCGACGACTCCATCGTCATTGCCATCGGCATTTGCATCCAAGGTTCCGTAGCTTAGTGTCCAGACATCGTAATCGGCTGCTTCGACGATGCCATTCGAGTCGTAGTCACCTGCTGCGTTAAGAATCATCACGTTAGAGCTACCCCTTACAGCAACTGGGTTGGTGGGGCTAACGATCTCGGTGAAGGTCCCCGCATTGAGTTCATAAAGTGAACCAAAGGAAGTCCCCGCTTGAAAATCTCCGCCTGCCATGACGATCAATTCCCCGGTGGGCGAACGATCGATTCCGGTGACTGAATCGAAAGATTGAAATGTGGGGGCATTGATGTTGGCGTAACCAATAGCGTTTGCGCTGCTGGTATCGTAATTGATTACCTCCCCGTAGAGGGTCCCTGCGTTGAGGGTTCCATTGCCATCGAACGAGAGAGTCGAATAAAAATTTCCTGGGGTTAGAGATTGATCGAGCGAGGCAAAGGTTCCTGCAGGCTCTCCAACAACTGTCGTAGCTAGGGGGGTTCCTGTGTTGTCGAATCGCATAATCGAACCATTCAACGTTGAGACGTAGACATCGCCACTGGTTGGATGAACCGCTACGTCTGTGGGCGAGTCGAAGTCGGCTGACTCGGGAACGAATGGTATGACATCACCCGTGGCGAGATCAATTTTTAAGATGCCGCTGAGCGAGGGATCGGGGTCCAAGGCATCGGGCGAAAAGATGCTCGCCGCATAAATTTCTAGGCCCTGTGCTTGGGGTACGCAGTTCAAAATAACAGCAACTGCAATGGTTAGTAGTTGAAAAAATCGGTAGCAGTGCAAGCAGACGGGTTGCGCGGTTGATAACACGTTGGTGGCCTCGTTCCTGATTCTAATGCAGTCAAACAGTTGGGGAATGAATTTCCCTCAGGTGTGAACGACATCTTACCCATTCAGCCACCTAGGAAGTAACCACCTCTTGCTGAAAAGATAACTGTTTGCTTTCTAAACTGTTTTGAAATAAGAACTTAACGTCGCCTGGAAAACACCCACTAGCGTATCGTTATCAGGTGACTTCTCGATGCATTAACCAAGCATGGTAACCAAACTCTCAAACATCTTGATCAAGGTGACGGGTAAGCAAAAACTAATGATTTTGAAAAGATCGCCCTTGTTTGGCTCAAGTCTTGGCTGCTACAAGCGGCCCGCGTCTCGTCTCGATGCCTTTGATCTTGACTTTTGCAAAGCCAGATCGAAGTCCGCTACCTCGCTAACGGAAGTGCTCACCTTCAGCAGCGGGGCAAAC